>DASUGE010000529.1:0-4447 GCA_036274215.1 Polyangiaceae bacterium
CCTTCACCCACTGAACCAACGAGGTCGTCCGCGACGTAGAGTCCGGCGCTCGTCGCGATGCCACGGCCGCCGGCGTAGAGCGCGAGCGGCCACCCGTAGAAATCGCCCAGGCTTTCCCAGCTGCCGGCCGTACCAGCGGGATCGTGCGTGTACGCGCCCGACTCGCGCCCGAGCAGCACGCGCCCGAGGGACGACGAGTACTCGAGGTCCGACAGGTCACCCGAGCCACCGATCGGCGTCACGTCGGTGAACGTGGTCCCGCCGTCGAGCGTCTGGAAGACGTGTCCGCCTTGTCCCGTCGAGGCGACCCAGAAATGCGCGGTTTGATCCGGGTCGAAGGCGATGCGCGACGGCTGCAGTTGTCGAAGCGCTGGCTCGGCGATCTGAGTCCACGTGTCGCCTGCGTCCTCGGACTTGAAGAGTCCCTTCGTGGTCGCATCGCTCGGGACGAGATAAGAGCCACCGCCCGCGTAGACTACCTTCGGGTCCGAGGGGTCGCGGGCGAGCATCCAAACGCCCTGATCGGTGACGAGCGGCAGCGCTTCGTAGGTCATGCCGCCGTCCCGACTGCGATAGATGTACTGTCCGGTGCCGACGTTGGCGGTGATGTTGGCGTAGGCCACGTAGCGCGTCATTCCGTCGACGATGAGCGCCGTGACGTACTCTTGATTGCCCGACTGCTTTGGATCCGCCGCACGCGTCCACGCGGCATGCTGCCCGTCGTTCGCGTCCGTCGGCGCCGCCACCGCATCGGCGAGCTCGAGCAGGCGCACTTCTTGGTCGATGCTGTCGCCGTAGGTCGTTCCGAGGACCATGTGCTTCGGATCGGCGAGGTCGTAGGCGATCGCGGTGACCGGCTCGGACTCCGAAAATCGGCCGCGAAACACGAGACGCGCCGACGCCGCACCCGTCTCGGCGAAGAAGACGCGTCCCGCGTAGCTCGCGAGGTATTGGTAGCCGCTCGTCGCGTCGTACAAGGCGGCGTCGAGCCGCGCGGCGTCGATGCCGGTCGCAGCGATGGCTCTGTCCGCAGCGTCGTCGATCCGCACCACGCCCAAGCCACCCGCTTCCTGCCCCGTCAACCAAATGTCGGCGCGGCTCGGATCGGCAACGACCGTCGTAAGCTGCGTGAGCTGATCGTGGCCGGACGCCGAGATCGGCTTGAAGCCGTCGAAGTCGTAGCCGCCCGCAGCATCGGTGCTCTGAAGCACGCGGCCGCCGGAAAGCGAGAGAAAGGCGTCGCGCGACGGGACGTAGCGGAGCTCGTAATAGGGGCTGTAGTTGTCGGTCGCATCCCCGAACGTCAGATGCTCGAAGCTCGCGCCGTCGGAGCTTTGAAAGAGGTACGGATCCCCGATCTCTTGCTCGAAGAGCCGCAGGGTGTCGGTCCCGTTGTAAGCGAGATCAGGCACCGGGCCGCTGATGTCGGTGGCGCCCATGATGTCGGTCACCGGAATCAGCGCCGAGCCATCGTCCGAATAGCCGACGCCCCCGCTGCTCGGCAGATAAAAAGGTCGGGGCGCCGCTCTGAAGCGCGAACACCAAGCGTCCCGTTGGCAGCTCCAAAAGGCTCGAGACGGCGGTGCCGCTCGAAAACGAGCTCGAGCTCGAGGGAGTGAGCTTGGTCGCGCTCCACGTCTTGCCGCTGTCCGTACTTCGATGAAGGACGAGGCTCGGTGTCGTGCCGGTGGCGGCGTAATACGTGCCTTGCGTGCCGCCCTCGGCGAGCGCCGTGCAGCCTTTGCCGCCCATCGATAGAACGGCCGCGAACGTTTCGCCGCCGTCTTCGGAGCGAAATACGTTGCTCGCGTCCGAAGGCGCGCCGTTCATGTTCGGCTCGCACACGAGCACGACGCCCGCTTCGGACTTGGACGAGAGCACCTGTCGCGGCGTGTGCGGCCGGAGCTCCGGGAGCTCGCGCGGCGCGAACGAAACACCGCCGTCCGTGGACTTGTAGATGCCCACGCCGTGCACGGCCGCAAACACCACCTTCGCATCGTGCACGTCGTACGCGATGTCCGCGACGGCTCCGCCGGGGATCGGCACGAACGTGTAGTCCTGGGCCCCGGCGCGCGCCGTGCCGAGCGACGCCACCACCACCGACGTGACGACCACCACCGTACGCAAAGTAGCTTCCTATTCTAGCAGGGATTTGATTTTTGAGGCGACCTTTGGCTCACATCGGAACGGCGCGCGAGCGAGCCGTTCCACGACGGCTCCCGACTAACGAACGCGAGCGTTCTCGCGACGGCGCCGTGCGGCGCAAGCCAGAGCGAGGAGCGCGACGAGCGCGGCGCCGGGAATCGTCACGCGTTCGTCGCGCGCGAGCGAGCAGCCGCCGCGCGCGGAGGGGAGCGTGGTGGAGAGCGCATGATCGACGGCGATGGGGACGGTTTTCTTCACGAGAGCGCGGCCATCGAAGCTCACGCCGATCGAGAGCGAGGTGCCGCCGCTCTCGGCTTCGGCGGCGACAGCGAAGCGAAACAGGCCGGGAGCGATGCGCTCGACCGGCGTGGCGAGCGCGGCGCCGGAAACCTCCACCGCGAGCCGCCCCGTGTCGAACCCGTCGGCGATGTGATCGTCGTCATCGCGCACTTCGAGCAGCGCCCCGAGCGGCCAGCCCGGATCGGGATGCGCGAACGATTCCGAGAGCAGGAGCTCCGTCGCGGAGCCCGGCAAGCGCTCGTTCGTGCCTTCGTCGAGCGCTTCGAGCGTGCGCTCGAGATCGAGCGCGCCGGCGCCGAGCTGGCTCGCATCGACGGCCGTTCCTTCGATGCGTCGCGCGCCGGCTTGCAGCAGGGCCCGCAGCGCCGCTTGCGTCAGCGTTGGATCGCGCTCTAGCAGCAACGCGATCGCGCCGGAGACGAGCGGCGCCGACATCGAGGTGCCCCCCGCGAGAGCGTGCGCGTCGTCGATCACGAAGCAGCCGGGCGCGTAGCCGTGCTCGGCGCACGCTCCGAAGTCGTCGAAGATCCCGCCCGCGACGGTGCCTGGCTCGCGCGGATCGGTGCCTTGCGCCATCGCTCCGACGACGTTTGCACCGGGCGCGACCAGATCCGGCTTCATGACGCCGAGCGCGTTCGGCCCCGCCGCGGAGAAGAACGCCGTGCTGTCGACGGGCACGCCGTCGCCACCGTACCCGCCCATCACGACGTCCTCGCCCGCGGCAT
Source organism: Polyangiaceae bacterium (assembly GCA_036274215.1). GTDB lineage: Bacteria > Myxococcota_A > Polyangia > Polyangiales > Polyangiaceae > PMG-095. Next base: position 3,171 of record DASUGE010000529.1, read on the forward strand.
CGAGCCAGTCGGTCCGATTCACCGTGGCGCCGACGCCGATGAGGCCCGGCGAGGTCGCCGGCAAGTTGACGGTGCCCTCCTTCTGCGCTCGCGGGAGCAGCGGTCCGATGCTGCGCTCGGGGCTGAGCTCGGCGTCGCCCTCGACCCAGAGCCGCGCCGAAGCCGGCCCTTCGAGCCGCAGGGCGAACACGTCGTCGCTGCTGAAGCGCCCGTCGATCACGACGGCCGCGCCGTACGACCCCGGCGGGATCGCCGAGTCGCTCGTGACGCCGTTCACGACCGTCACCTCGACCATGCCGTCCTGGGCGATCGCCTGACGCCCGGGGTGCACCGGCTCGAGCACCGTCCCGGCGCGTCGCTCGACACCGAGCCCCAGCGTGTCGCCCGGCCGCACCGTGATCCAGACGTAGATGGTGCCGTCCGTCACGCCGGCTGACGTCGCGGGCGTGATGATGGGCACGACCGTGCTCGACCCGTCGGCGACGTGCACCTCGGTGTGCACGCCGAGTGGCTCGGGAACCCCCGTCCCGAGGTTGCGAAATAGACCCGCGCCGTTGCCCGCCGCGACCACGATCGCTCTTCCGGGATGCGCGTCACCGACGAGCCCCTCGAGCCCGCGCTCGATGGGCGAGCTGCCGTCGTGTCCGCCGAAGTCCGTGCCGAGGCTCAGGTTCACGACGGCCGGCATGCCGAGCTCCTCGGCGCGCTCGAACACGAAGCTTGCGGCCTTCAAGACGTCGCCGTCGAAGATGCCGCCGCCTTTGCGTGCGACGCGCGCCACGATGAAGCTCGCCTCGGGCGCGACGCCCACGTAGCGCGCCGGGGTGCTCGCGAGGCCGGTGCCGCCCGCGAGGGACGCGACGTGCGTGCCGTGCCCGCCGAAATCTCCGGGATCGTTCCCGGGATTGCCGTCGTTCACGAGCGTGTCGACCTCGCTGCCCGTGTAAACGGCGCAGGGCGTGCCTTCTTCGTCGTTCGGATCGGTGCGGCAGCCGAGCGCCGCCTCGAGCTCCAGGTGCAGCCCCGCACGCTCGCGCGAGAAATCTAGCCAGTAGGCGATGCGCGTGCGACCGCCCGCGTCGCGCAAGTCGGGATGCTTCGGATCGACGCCCGTGTCGACCATCCCGAGCACGACGCCGCGCCCCGTGAGCCCGGTCGCATTCCGAAATGGCGCCGTGCGATTCCACTCGTTCGCGCGGTCCAAGAGCAGCCGCAGCGGCGGCGACCACGCGAAGCGCGTCTCCGGATAGGCCCGCGCGAGCTCCGCGAAACCCGAC
>DASUGE010000530.1:0-15968 GCA_036274215.1 Polyangiaceae bacterium
TCCTCGCGGGCGGAGACGAACGGCGTGAGGCTCTCGAGCTCCTGCACGGCGTCGGCCGCGGCGAGCCGCACCTCGTCGTGCTGGCGCTCGGCCTCGCCGGGCGGGTCGCTCGGCGGGCTCACCTCCTCGATGCGATTTTGCATGCGGCGCGCGAGCTGCGGCTGGCCTGCCTGCTCGAACGCCGACAGCGCCTTGCCGTACTCGCCGAGCCGCTCGAGCGCGAGGCCGTAATAGCCCCAAGCGCGCTTGTGATGGGGCTCGCGTGAGATGACCTCTTCGAGCACGTCGCGCGCTTGGTGCTGCTGGCCCGTCTTTAGGTAGCAGAGCGCGAGGTTCACGCGGGGCGTGATCTCGGCGGGGAAGTTCCGGATCAGATCCTCGTAGATGCCGATGGCCCGCGGGTACATCCCGAGCCGGAAATAGACGACGCCGAGCAGCCCCTGACCCTCGGAGTCGCGCGGCTGGAAGCGGAGCGCCTGCTCGAGCTCCTCCTTCGCCTCGCTGACGCAGTTGTCTTGGAGCAGCTCGCTGCCCCGGTAGAGGTGGAAGAGGAACTCCTCGCCGTTGAACACGCTCGACGGGGCCGGGTGCTCCGATTCGGGGACGCCCGGCGCTTCCGGCACCGCGCGGGTCGGAAAGACGGAAGCGCGAGACAGCGCTTCGGTCGGATCGCGACCCGGTCGTTCAGCCATCGCCAGAGCGCCCGCTCGCGGCCGTGATCGCCTCTTCCAAGGAGAAGCGCCGCTCGTGCAGGGCTCGGCCGACGATGGCACCGACGACCTTGGGTCCCGCTGTCGCGAGGGCCGAGAGGTGGTCGAGCTTGCCGACGCCGCCGCTCGCGATGACAGGGACGCCGCCGTCGCTCGCCAGGTTCGCGGTCGCCTCCACGTTGGGTCCCACCTCCGTGCCGTCGCGATCGATGTCCGTGTAGAGCACGGCTGCCAGGCCGAGCCCGGCGATGTCGCGCACGACGTCGATGGCGCGGCGCTCGGACTGATCGGTCCAGCCGTCGGTCGCGACGTTGCCGTTGCGCGCGTCCACCGCGACGATGATGCGGCCGGGGTAGGCCTCCGCGGCGGTCTGAACGAGCTCCGGGTCGCGAATCGCCGCCGTGCCGAGCACGACGCGCTCGACGCCGAGGTCGAAGTACTGGTCGATAGCCGCCATCGAGCGGACGCCGCCGCCCACCTGAACGCCGGCACCGAACGACGCGACGACCTTGCGCACGAGCACGCGCTGCACGGGCTTGCCCTGCTTGGCGCCGTCGAGATCCACCACGTGGACCCGGCGGACGCGGCCGCTCCACTCCGCCGCCACGATGTGCGGCTGCTCGTCGTAGACGGTTACCTCGTCATAGCGCCCTTGGCGCAGGCGAACCGCCTTGCCGTCGAGGATGTCGAGCGCCGGAATCACTTCCATGGACCATCACCCTGCCAAGAAGCCGGCAAGGAGCGCAAGCCCCGCCGCCTGGCTTTTCTCCGGGTGGAACTGCGTTCCGAGCACGTTGTCGCGTGCCACCGCAGCGGTCACCTGGTTCGGTCCGTAGCTCACGGTCGCCCGAAGCACGTCTTTTTCGGCCGGCACCGCGTGGAACGAGTGCACGAAGTACACCCACGTCGAGGCGCCGCCGGCCGCCTCGAGGCTCGGGTGCCCCCCGCCGTGGAGCTCGAGCTGGTTCCAGCCCATGTGTGGGATCTTGATGCCGGGAGCCCCCGCGAGGCGTCGCACCTCGCCGCGCATCCAGCCGAGCCCGCGGACACCCGGCGCTTCCTCGCTCCCCTCGAACAGCACCTGCAGGCCGAGGCAGATCCCGAGGTAGGGCACGCCGCGCTTCACGGCTTCGGTGAGCGCCTCGGCGATGCCGCCCGCCGCGAGACCGCGCGCCGCTTCGCCGAAGCCGCCTTGGCCCGGGAAGACCAGACGATCGGCGCGACGAATCATGTCGGGATCCGCCGAACGCACCACGGTCGCCCGCCCGCCGCCCGCCGTCTCGAGCGCCTTGGCGACCGAGCGCAGATTGCCCATGCCGATGTCGACGACCACCGCTTGCATCAGTCGAGCATTCCCTTGGTCGACGGTACGTCGGGAGAGCGCGGATCGATGCTGGTCGCCTCGCGCAGCGCCTTCGAGAAAGCCTTGAACGAGATCTCGACGATGTGGTGCAGGTTCGAGCCTTCGATCAGTCGCACGTGCAGGTTCGCCTGCGCGGTCCGCGCAAACGCCTCGAAGAAGACCTCCGCGAGCTCGACGTCCCAATTGCCGAGCTTGGCCTTCGGGAGCGGCACCCGCCACACGAAGAACGGCCGGCCCGACAGATCGAGCGCCGCCGTCACGAGCGCCTCGTCCATCGGCAGCGTCGCCGACCCGTAGCGGCGGATCCCGCGCCGATCCCCGAGCGCATCGAGCACGGCCTTGCCGAGCACGATGCCGATGTCCTCGGTCGTGTGGTGGCCGTCGATCTCCGTGTCGCCCTCGGCGTAGACCGACAGATCGAAGCCGCCGTGGCGCGCGATCTGCTCGAGCATGTGCGAAAGGAAGGGTAGGGGCGTCTGGATCGTCGCCTTGCCCGATCCGTCCAGATCGATCTCGACCCGGATCTGCGTCTCCCGGGTCTTTCGCTCCACGCTCGCCGTCCGTCCCATGGTGTCCTTAACGAAGGTCCTCGACCTTCCAGAGTCCGCGCTCGCGCAAAAGCTCGACCGTGCCGCCGGTGCCGAACGCCATCGTCGCCCGATCCCCGGTGACCTCCAAGCTAGCGGTCGAAAGGCTGCTCTCGACCGCGGCCACGAGACCCTCGAGCTCGGCCCGCTCCTCGCCCTCCCAAGACCCTTTGAGCTTCGCCTCGTCGAGACCTTCGCGCTCCGAGTCGGGCACGAAGCGGAGCAGCACGTCGTAGCGCCGGTTCCGGAAGGCCCTCACGAACGAGCGCAGGGCCGCCTCCGGCGTGGCTTGGCCATAGAGATCGATGGCGGAGCCGTCGACCCGCCACGCGCCGTCCTCGAGCAGCAGGAGCAGCGATTCCCCGTTCGGCGCTTTGACGACGGCGGTGACGCGCGGCGGCGCCGCCGGCTGGGCCAGGGCGCGACCGATGGCGACCGCCTCCGCAGGATTTTCGCGAAGGATCCTCTGAAAGCTCGCGTAAGGAATGTCTTTTTTGGCGTCAACGCTCAGGAGGTCGTACGCCTCGCGCGCCTTGCCCGCTCGAAGCGCCGAGGCGTACGCGGAGAGCGTGTCCTCGGGGCTCGCCGGACGCGACGCCGCGCAGGCGGTGGCGAGCGCGACCGCGAAAAGCACGGGGGGCGCGCCCTTCAGCATGGCACCGCCGGGTTAGCACGAACGGGCGGACACCGCGAAATCGGACACCTTTCCGGCAGGCCGCCGCTGGACTGAGCGCGTGTCCGTACTACTGTGAGCGTATGCGCGCGACCGAAAGGGCCAGTCGCCCGGAGCGCATCGCGATCCTGCCGCTCAGGAACTCGGTGCTGTTCCCGATGTCGGTGGTGCCCATCAACGTGGGGCGACCTCGCTCGGTGCGGCTGGTCGAGGATCTGGTGGGCAACGAGAGCGCGCTCGTCGGCGTCCTCACGCAGCGCAACGCCGAGACGGTCGAGCCGACCTTCGAGGATCTCTACGAGGTCGGCACGCTCGCGCGAGTCGTGAAGGTGATCCGGCTCGGTCCCTCGAACTACAGCGTGGTCCTCAACGGGCTCGGTCGCTTCAAGCTCGTCGCCGCGCACGGCCTCGAGCCCTACATGCGCGCCGAGGTGCAGCGCATTCCGGAGCCGTCGACGAGCCCCGACTCGTTGTCCGATCTCGGGCGCCGCCTGCGGGAGCGTACGCGCGAGGTGCTCGCGCTGATGCCGAACCTGCCCAAGGAAACCTCGAGCATCCTCGACAACGTGCGCGAGCCGGGCGCGCTCGCCGACCTGATCGCCTCGAACTTCCCGGAGGAGCAGGCCGGCATCACCGTACGGCAGAGCATCCTCGAAGCGTTCGAGGTCGCCGACCGCGTCGGCCTCGTGCTCGCGATGGTCGAGCGCCAGCTCGAGGTGCTCAAGGTGAAGGACCGCATCTCGAGCGTGGTCCAGACCGAGCTCAGCCGCTCGCAGCGCGAGTACGTCTTGCGCCAGCACATGAAGAGCATCCGCGAGGAGCTCGGCGAGGGCGGCGACGACGACGAGGTCGAGCAGCTGCGCGAGCGCATCGCGCGGGCGGAGCTGCCGCCCGAGGCGGAGAAAACGGCGAAGAAGCAGCTCTCGCGTCTCTCGAACATGCAGCAGCAGTCGGCCGAGTATCAGGTGACGCGCACCTACGTGGAGTGGCTCGCCGATCTGCCGTGGAGCCGCACGACGCCCGACCGCATCGACGTGAAGGACGTGCAGCGCTGCCTCGACGAGGACCACTTCGGCCTCGACCGCGTGAAGCGCCGCATCGTCGAGTACGCGGCGATTCGCCAGCTCCGCAAAGACAAGAAGGGCCCGATCCTGCTCTTCGTCGGCCCGCCCGGCGTCGGCAAGACGTCGCTCGGCCGCTCGATCGCGCGCTCGATGGGCCGCCGCTACGGCCGCATCTCCCTCGGCGGTGTGCGCGACGAGGCGGAGGTTCGCGGCCACCGCCGCACCTACGTCGGCGCGCTCCCGGGTCGCATCATTCAGGCCCTGAAGAAGGTCGGCAGCAAAAACCCGGTGCTCGTCCTCGACGAGGTCGACAAAATGGGCGTCGATCTGCGCGGCGATCCCGCGGCGGCGCTGCTGGAGGCGCTCGATCCGGAGCAGAACGACACGTTCGTCGATCACTACGTCGACGTGCCGTTCGATCTCTCGGAGGTCATGTTCCTCGCCACCGCGAACTACGGCTGGCAAATCCCCGACGCGCTCAAGGATCGCATGGAGCTCATCGAGGTCCCCGGCTACACGCGGGCCGAGAAGCGCTCGATCGCCGAGCAGTTCCTGATCCCGAAGCAGGTCAAGGAGCACGGGCTCGTGCCCCACGACATCGGATTCGAGCGCGAGGCGACCGAGCTCTTGATCGACTCCTACACGCGCGAAGCCGGCGTCCGAAACCTGGAGCGCGAGCTCGCGGCCGTGTGCCGCGACATGACGGTGAAGCTCGCCGAAGGCGTGAACGTGCAGGGCCGCCGCATCACGACGGAGCTCGTGCGCGAGCTCCTCGGTCCGGAGCGCTACCGCCCCGAGCTCACCGAGCGAAAGCTCGTGCCGGGCGTGGCCTGCGGGCTCGCCGTCGCGAGCAACGGCGGCGATCTCCTGATCGTCGAAGCCACGAAAATGCCGGGCAAGGGCGAGATCGTCATCACGGGTAGCCTGCGCGCCGTGATGAAGGAAGCCGCCGAGACGGCCGTCTCGCTCGTGCGCTCGCGGGCTCAGGACCTCGGGCTCCCGGTGGAGTGGCTGAAGTCGATCGATCTCCATGTCCATGCGCCGCGCGGTGGCGCTGCCCGCGACGCGGCGAGCATCGGCTTGCCCATCTTCGTGGCCGTCACCTCGCTCCTGCTCCGGGCTGCTTGCCGCCCGGACGTGGCCGTTACCGGGGAAATCACGCTGCGCGGCGCCGTCATGCCCGTGAGCGGTATCAAGGACCAAGTGCTCGCCGCGCACCGCGCCGGCGTGCGGCAGCTCGTGCTGCCGGCCAAGAACAAGGTCGATCTCGACGAAGTGCCTGAAGAGGTGCGCAACGAGCTCGCCGTGCACTTCGTGAGCCGCATCGACGAGGTGCTGCCGCTCGTGCTCGCCGATCCCGAGCCGAGCCCCGACGACGGCGACGAGCAATCCGAGCCGCCGCGCGAAAACGAAGCTCGGCCCTAGCACCCGTGACCGCGATCCTGCGGCGCTTGCGCGACCCGGTACGGCAGAACGCGCTGATCTTCGCCACGGTCGCGCTCGGGGCGCTCGGGTTTTTGCCGCAGCTCGGCGGCCCGGGCTACGACGCCGCGCTCGTGAGCGGCGTCGTGTTGCCGAGCGTGGCGGCGATCGCCTCGGCGCTCGAGCTTTCGGTGGCCGGCGCGCGCCCGAGCGAGGCGGTGGCTCGCGGAGCGACGCTCGGCGTCGTGTTGGGCGGCTTGGGGTTCGTCGTGGTGCTGCTGCACGGCGCGCGCGTGGGCTTCTGCGATCCGCGCGAGGGGTTGTGGCTCTACGTGCTCGGGCCGGGATTCGGTGCGGCGCTCGGCGGCGTGTGGGGAGCGGTGATGGGCCTCGTGACGGCGCGCGTTACGCGAGGACGCGGGCGGGGGGTGCGGCGCGCCGTAGCCACGGGCCTCGCGCTGCTCGGGCCCATCGCCTGCATCGGCGTGAGCTTCTATCGGTTCCTCTCGAGCCCGATGGTCTTCGCATTCGATCCGTTTTTCGGCGTGTTCTCGGGCCCGCTCTACGACACCGTCGTGAGCGTCGTCGATCGGCTGCTCTCGTATCGGCAGGGCACCGTCGCGACGCTGATGGCGGTCACGCTCGGCGCGACGTTGCTCGACCGCGTTCCGGCGGATGGGCTGCGGGCGGTGCTCTTCGCCCGTCCCGGAACGGCCGCGCTCGCCGTCACGGCGGCGCTCTTGAGCCTCGCCCATTCCGCTTCGGGACCGCGCCTCGGCCATTGGAGCACGGCGGCGTCGATCGAGGAGGCGCTCGGCGGCCATTACCTCGGCAAGCGCTGCGACGTCGTCCACGCGCGGGCCATGTCCGAGCGTGACGTCGCGCTCTTCACGCGCGACTGCGACGGTGCCGTCGCGCAGGTCGAGCGCTACTTCGGCGCGCGCGGCCCCGAGCACATTCGCGTCTTCCTGTTCTCGAACGAGGGCGAGAAGGGGTGGCTCATGGGCGCGTCGCACACGTACATCGCCAAACCCTGGCGTCGCGAGGTGTACGTCCAGCAGGCGCCGTACCCGCATCCCGTCATCGCCCATGAGCTCGCGCACGTGATCGCGGGCTCGTTCGCGAGCGGCCCGTTCCGCGTCGCGGGACCTCTGGGCGGCTTTCTACCGGATCCCGGCCGGATCGAAGGCTTCGCCGTCGCCGCTGCGCCCGACGAGACGGACGAGCTCACCGATCTCGAGTGGGCCGCCACGATGCACAAGCTAGGGATTTTGCCGCCGCTCCGCGCGGTCTTCCAGCTCGAGTTCTTGGGCATCACCGCTTCGAAGGCGTACACGGTCGCCGGGGCGTTCGTCGGGTTCATGCGCGACCGCTATGGCGCGCAGGCCATCCGCCGCTGGTACGCCGGGGCCACGCTGCCGGAGGTGACCGGAGGCAAGGATCTCGCCGCGCTCGATGCCGACTTTCGGAAGGCGCTGGCGGCGCTCAAGGTCACCTCACGCGCCGAGGGCACGGCGAAGGTGCGCTTCGAGAGGGCGCCGTTCTTCGCGCGCCGCTGCCCGCGCATCGTCGATCGCACCCTGGCAGAGGCGGGCGCGCGCCTCGGCGTCGGCGACGTGAGCGGCGCGGAGCTCGGCTATCGGGAGGCGCTCGGCCTCGATCCGAAGAACCTCGAGGCCCGCTTCGGCCTCGCCGGCTGCGAGCACCGGCGTGGAAACACCGACGGCGCCGTGGCTCAGTACCTCGCGCTCGGTGCCCGCGGCGATCTCCTCCAGCTCCAGGTCTCGCACGCCCTCGAAAATGCCGCCGATCTCGCGCTATCCGAGCATCACGCCGAGCAAGCCAAAGAGCTCTATGCCCGGACCCTCGAGCTTACCTTCGACGAGGACCGGCGGCGAACCCTCGAGGTCAAGCAATGGGCAAGCGGCACGGCAGCCGCACCCGCGATCGTGGCGCTCTTGATCGGGACGCGTGACACGCCTCCGGGCTGGGAGTCCGCGGCGCCGCGCCTTCAGGCCTGGTCCGACCGCGAATTCTTGAACGACGTTCCGACCTACCTCATCGGCCGGAACCTCTTGAACGGCGGTCACTACGCCGAGGCCGCTTCCTACCTCGACATCGCGCTCCGGCGTGCGTCGCCGCTCGCGAGCGTGCATCGCGAGGCGGTGCGGCTGCGCATCATTGCGGCTTGCGCGCTCGGCGAAGATCCCCGGCGCCTCGGCCTGGTCGACGAGCTCGAGAAGGATACGGACCTCGCGCAGGTCAGGCGCAACGGCTTGCTGCGGCTCGTCGAGCGCTGCACGGGCCCCGTGGCCGCGGTGAAACCGTGAGGACGCGCCTCGCGCTTCTCCTCGCGCTCGGGCTTGCTGGGGGCTGCCGCTCCAAATCGGCTCCGCCCGTGCCGCCCCCTGCGCCGGCATCAGCCTCCGCCGTATCCCGAGCGCGGAGCGACGGTTCGGCCATTCCCGCGGCAGTCGCGCCGAAGCGCGCCGAGCCCGCGCCGCACGCTGCCGCAACCTGCCCGGCGGGAATGCTCAAGGTCCCCGGCGGGAAATTCTGGGTGGGCTCCGAGCCCGGTGACGGGTTCGCCGACGACGAGAGCCCGCGTTTTCTCACCGAGCTCCCCGAGCTCTGCATGGACGAGACCGAGGTCACGGTCACCGCCTACGCGGCCTGCGTCGAGCGCGGCGCGTGCAAGCCGCCCGCACGACAAGGGCTCCTCTGCAATTTCGGCCGTTCCGAGCGCACCGAGCATCCCATCAACTGCGTCACCTGGGACGATGCCGACGGCTTCTGCCGCGCGCGTGGCACGCGCCTGCCGAGCGAGGTCGAGCTCGAGTACGTCGCGCGCGGCGGCAGCGCCTACTTGACGTACCCCTGGGGCGACGACGCTCCCGACGGACATACCTGTTGGAAGCGCGGCGGAACCTGCGCCGTGAAGAGCTTCGCTGCAGGCGCGTTCGGCCTCTACGACGTGAGCGGCAACGTGTGGGAGTGGGGCGCCGACTGGTACGGCGCGTACCCGTGGCCGCCCGAGGCCGCGTACAGCCGCGTGTATCGCGGCGGCAGCTTCAGCCGCCGCTTCGACAAGTGGATGCACACGCGGCTGCGCAATCGCCAAGCGCCGAACACTGCGGGCGCTCACCTCGGCTTTCGCTGTGCGCTCACGCTCGGCAGCTGTCCGTTCGGCGAGGAGCAGCCGGGCCAGTGCCGGCACGGTGTGCTCGAGCGCTCCTGCCCGAAGGACAAGACCTTCAACGGCGTGCGTTGCGTGCTTCCCGGTGAGCCACGCTGCCGCGACGGCTGGGTGGAGCGGCCGGGCCACGGCTGCGTGCTCGCGACGCCCGAGGATCCGGAGGTCGAGGACCTCGCGGCGAGCGCGAAAACCGTAACGCGAACGCGCTCGCCCGAGTTCGACGCGGATTGCCGCCACAATTCGCGTGACCGCCCGAACGCCTTCCGCTACGTCGGCGGAAGCCACGCTGCGCGGAATCTCGTCAGCCGGCGCTCTGGATGCAAAAACCGCGACGTAGGAGTCGGCTGGAACAGCACCTGCTGCCCCTAGGGCTCGGCGCCTCGTTCGCACTCGCTGGCTGCGCGCCGCACCATTCGGCCGACGCACCGCTGTCGCAGAATGCCCCAACGGTTCCCCCGTCCGCTGCGACTGCAAGCGCAGGGATCCCGCTGAGCGGCACCGAGAGCGCCGGCGGTCCCCAAACACCGCGCGACGCGAAGGAGCACGCGAAAAGCGATCCTGTGGCGAGCAGCGCGTCGCGCGACGCCGCCGCTGCAGGAACCGCCGAGCTCCCGCGCGGCACGCTCGTGCTTCAAGTCGGTGACTCGTTCGCCGGTTCGCTCGGCATTCCGCTTGGCGTGCGACTTCGGGCGCACGGCCTGCACAGCGTGCTCAAGTTTCAGACGTCGAGCTACGTTCCGACCTGGGCCGATGGGACGGAGCTTCCCGAGTACGTGTCGCACTACAGCCCCGACCTCGTGCTGATCACGCTCGGTGCGAACGAGTTCGAGCTCTCGGCTCCGGACACGCGCGCGGCTTCCGTGCGCAGGCTCGTGCGACGTCTCGGCGGCCGGCCGTGCGTCTGGATCACGCCGCCGCGCTGGAAGCAGGACAGCGGGATTTTGGCTGTAATCGAGGCGAATTCGAAGCCCTGTCGCTTCCTCGACTCCGACACCGTGGTCCACGATTTGGCGCGCAAGCCGGACAAGATCCATCCGAGCGACGCCGCGCGAGAAGTGTGGGCGGATGCCGTGCTTGCGTGGCTCGCGCGCGAGCGTAAGGTGGGCGGCTCGCGACCGTGGGAGCTCCGGGATCCCTAGATGACCGACCAGTTCAAGGTCTGCAGCACCTGCCGCAAGCCGATCGCCTTCGGGGCAAACTACTACCAGTGTAGCGTCTCGACCTGTCAGCGTGGCAAGACGGCGCTTTTTTTCTGTAGCGTCGAATGTTGGGATGCACACTTGCCGATGATGAGGCACCGTGAGGCATGGGCGGAAGCCGTTAGGGCTCCCACCCGCGAGGAGTGGGCTCTACAACAGGCCAATGAGGCGGCAAGACCCGCCCCGTCAGTGGAGGAACGAACCGTGAACGAAGGAAATGAAGAGAAGGCACCGGCTGCTAGCGGCGAAACGCTGATCGTCGTCTCCAAGCTCAAGTCCTACATCAAGGGGAAATCGGGCATGAACACGTCGGACGGCATCGTCCCGGTGCTCTCCGATCTGGTGCGCGAGATATGCGATCGGGCCATCGAGTCCGCACGCGCAGACGGTCGCAAGACCGTGCTCGATCGCGATATCAAGCCGGCCGGCTGAAGCCAGCCGCCCGGGGGAACGCGGGCTCACTCTCCGGGGAGGGTCCGCGCTTCCTCGCCACGCCCCCCCCGGGCGTCAGCGGAACGGCGCGTGCATGGCCTTGCGACATGGCCAACACGAAAGAACCGGTGAGGTATGCCGTGGTCGGGGCGGGCAACATCGCGCAAGTCGCCGTATTGCCCGCTTTCGCGCACGCGGAGGAGAACTCGCGGCTCGTCGCGCTGATCTCGGGAGACGAGGAGAAAAGACGAGCGCTTCGCGAGAAGTACGAGCTCGAGCTCGACGGCGGTTACGAGGACTTCGAGTCGGTGCTCGAACGCGGGCAGATCGACGCGGTTTACCTCGCGACGCCAAACAGTCACCACCTCGACTTTACCCTCCGCGCCGCCGCTCGGGGCGTGCATGTGCTCTGCGAGAAGCCGATGGCGCCGAGCGCGGAGGATTGCCGAAAGATGATGGACGCTTGCGAGGAGCGCGAGCTCAAGCTCATGGTCGCGTACCGGCTCCATTTCGAGGAGGCGACGCTCGCTGCCCTCGACGTCGTTCGCTCGGGTCGCATCGGTGAGCCCCGGCTCTTCAGCGCATTCTTTACCCACGTCGTGCGCGGCGGGGACATTCGTCGTGACCCGGCGGAGGCCGGCGGAGCCAGCTACGACCTCGGCGTTTACTGCATCAACGCCGCCCGCAACCTCTTCGACGCCGAGCCGCTCAGCGTGATGGCCGACATGATCGAACGCGACGGCGTCGACGACACGACGACCGTCCTGCTTCGCTTTCCGCGCAACCAGCTCGCGCAGTTCTGCGTCAGCAACAGCGTGGCGGGGGTGTCGAGCTACCGCATCGCGGGAACGGAAGGCGATTTGCGGGTCGAGCCAGGCTTCGAATACGTCGAGGAGCTCGAGCACCACCTCACCATCGACGACGAGACGAAAAGCCGGTCGTTTCGCAAAGGCGACCAATTCGCCCCGGAGCTCCGCTACTTCTCCGACTGCATCCTGGACGACCGGGAACCGGAACCGTCCGGTGAGGAGGGTTGGTGCGACGTTCGCGTGGTCGAGGCCATCTTCGAGTCGGCCCGGAGTGGCAAACCCGTTGCGCTTCCGCCTCACCAGCGCAAGCGGCGGCCCGTGCTTGCGCAGGGCGACCACGCGCCGCCCATCAAGAAGCCGAAGACCGTGGGCGCGCCGAGCCCTTCGGTAAAATGACCGTGTAGCAACTTTGACTCTGTGGCGGCACGGATCGTCCCGCGGCGGCGCATCGACATGGAGCACGGCCGCAACCGCGCGGTAACCGCCGAACGTTCGTCCTCCGCAGGGAGGCACGGGACTTGCGAGGAGCCCCTGAGAGGAGACCCTACTATGCGAACGACTACCCTCATTGCCGGCATCGTCACCCTCACCGCCGCTCTCGGCTGCGAGAACAGCGCTCGCGAGCAACAGCAGAAGGTCGATCAGGCCCAGGCAGAAGCCGACCAGAAGGTCGCCGAAGCGCAGCGAGAGGCGAACGAGAAGAGCGCGCAGGCCCGCGCCGACGCCGACAAGAAGATGGCCGAGGCGCAGGAGACGTTTACCAAGACGCGCGAGGACTATCGCCACGACGTGACCACCAAGCTCGCCGAGTTGGACAAGAAGATCGCGGATCTGGACGCCAAGGCGAAAACGCTCAAGCCGCCTAAGCGCGCCGAGATGGACGCGAAGCTCGACGACATCCACAAGACCCGTGACGCCTTCGTGGCCGACTATCGCCAGATCGAGACCGCTTCTGCGACCACGTGGGATGGTCTGAAGAAGCGCCTCGATAAGTCGTGGACCGACCTCGAAGCGAAGGTCGACAAGGCCTAAGGCGGGGCACCAAGAGGGCAGAGCGGGGCTCGCGCGGCGATTCGGCCGCGCGAGCCCGCGCGCGCTCGTGTGCGCACATGCCGTCGAGGCGCATGAGTCGGTGAGGCGTCGGTGAGGCGTCGGATCCTCGCGTAGGTACGGGGCTTGCTTGGTGGTCGGTATGCAGAGCGCGGACGTGGTCGTGGTCGGCGCGGGAATCGCGGGGTTGTGTGCAGCTCGTAAGCTCTCCCGGGGCGGCGCGCGCGTTCGAATGCTCGAAGCAACGGAGCGGGCGGGCGGGCGGATCCGCACTGAACGCCCCGAATCGTCGGAGCGTGCGATCGAGCTCGGCGCCGAGTTCGTCCACGGACGGAACGACGAGATCACGGAGCTCGTCGGCGAGGCTCAGCTCTCGCTCGAGCCCGTCGAGATGCAGCATTTTTGTCTCGTGCGTGGCCGCATGGAGCCAGCGGACCAATTCGACGCCGTGACCGATCTCTTGGAGCACGCCGTGGGCAGCGCACCGAACGAAAGCGCGCTCGACTTCCTCGTGGAGTCGGGGGTCGATGCGGGCCTCGGTCGCTGGTTCTCGCATTTCGTCGAGGGTTTCCATGCCGCGCCGCTCGATCGGGTCAGTGTTCGCTCGCTCGCCGAGCAGGAGACGAGCAGCGCCGACCAATCTCGCATCGCCGAGGGCTACGGCGCGCTCATCGACTACCTCGAGCGCGACGCGATCGCCCACGGTGCGAGCATCGGCTACGGGTGCCGCGTGAACGACGTGCGGGTCCGGGATGGCCACGTCGAGGTGGCGGGGCCGGGGGAAACGTGGCGCTCGAGCCAGGCTATCGTCGCCTTGCCGCTCAGCATGATCCGCGCGCGCTCGGGCGAAAGCGCCGTCGCCTTCGATCCCGAGCCGAACGGGCTACGCGCGCTCGCGGCAGGGTACGAGATGGGCCACGCCCATCGTCTCGTGATGCGCTTCCGCGAGCCGCTCGCACTCCATCGGGAGCTGCCGGGCGGCGGCTTCCTGCACGTGCTCGGCGCCGAGGTGCCGACGTTTTGGCTCGGCGGCGACGCGAACGAGCCGCTGATCACGGCCTGGTGCGGCGGTCCACGCTCGGTGACCTGGGCGCTCGCTCCGGATCCACTAGCGATGGCTCTCGGCTCGCTCGCCCGGGCGCTCGGCAAGGACGAGAGCGAGCTCCGCGCGCTGCTCGTCGACGCCCGCAGCCACGATTTCGCGAACGACCCCGGCGCGCGTGGCGCCTACCCGTATCGGCTCGTCACTCGCAACGCCCCGGAGCCCGAAGATCTCACGCCGCGCCCCCCGCTGCTTTTCGCCGGCGACTACCTCGAAACCGAAGCGCTCGGCACGGTCGGGGCTGCTGTGCGGAGTGGGCTTTCGGCGGCGCAGAGCGCGCTCAGCGCAGGCTAGACCGGAGCGTACGCCGAGCGTTCAACGCTTTCTCACTACACCGCTCAGTCCCGGTACGCCTCGCGGCGGTGCAGCACGTGGAGCACCACGAGCTCGGCCCGTGCGGCATCGAGCGCGAACCGCACGCGCCAGTCGCCGGCGCGCAGCCGGTACTCGCCGACGTGACCGGCAAGCGCCTTCACGTCACCGTGCCCGGTCTCAGCGAACCGGTCGAGCGCTGCCAGCACCCGGGCGCGCGCGACCTGGTCGAGCTTGTCCCGCTCCTTGGCCGCACGCGGGTGCCAGCTGATCGAGAGCTTCAAGGCTCGCTGAGCCAGCGGCGCTTGACTTCGTCGTGCGGGATCGTCGCCACGCCGGCGCGGAGCTCGGCACGCGCTTCCTCGACGGCGCTCTCCTCCTCCTCGGTGACGGGCTCGTCGTCGATAGGAGCTTGCTCGAGCGCCTTAAGCGCGGGGGGCTGCTCGGGGGCTGGGCGGGTGCTCGGGCCGGTCGCCATGTCAAAGGACAGCGTACGCCTGAAACATGATGTTTCAAGAGCGTGGCCAGAACCTGGCGCAATCCGCGAGCAAGCGCGCCGGCGAGCGACGTCCGGGAGCTCCGGCGGTGCACAGCTTCCGGCGCGCGTTCAACACCGCGCTGGCGGCCGTCGGGCTGAACGTCCAGCAAGCGATGGCGCTCGCCGGCCACCGTGATGCTCGGACGCACTTGCGGTACGTCGACCTCGTGCAGCGCGGCGCGCTCCCCGTGCCCAAGGCAGCGCTACCCCGCGGGGTTCCTGCATCGCCGATGCTGAAACTCCCCGAGATCTCGCTGCCTTTCTCTCACGAAGAGGCGTTTTTTCTGGGTGACCCCAGCGAGAATCGAACTCGCGTTACCGGCGTGAGAGGCCGATGTCCTAACCGCTAGACGATGGGGCCTGATACTCGACGAATCTGGGCGAGGAGGGGTAGCTGGGGGACTAGGATTCGAACCTAGATAGCAAGAGCCAGAATCTTGCGTCCTGCCGTTAGACGATCCCCCAAGGACTTCGAAAGCTTAGGGAGGCGAGACGAGCTGCTGCGGCCCGTGAGAACCGAAGCAGGGGCGGGCTTTTAGCCCCAAAGGTCCGGTTCCGCAAGTGTAACCGGCCTTTGACCGCGGGGGATGGACCGGGATACTGTCCGCGTCCCATTTGTGCCGGGCTCAGCAGGCCCCCCGGCCCGATGGGCAGGAACACCGGTACCGATGGAGCTCCGGGTCATCGGCTGTCACGGCGGGGAGACGCCCAAGCACCGCACGAGCGCGTTCGTCCTCGACGAGCGTCTGGCTATCGACGCCGGCTCGCTCACGAGCGGGCTCGACCTCGGCGCGCAGTTCCGGCTCAACGCGTGCCTCGTGAGCCACGCGCACCTCGACCACATCCGCGACCTCGCGACCATCGCCGACAACCGCTGCCAGGCCGACTGCGAGCCGCTCATCGTGGCCGGCTCCGGCGCGACCCTCAAGGTCCTGAAGAAGCACTTCTTCAATAACCTGCTCTGGCCGGACTTCACGGTCATCCCGAACAAGACGCGGCCGACCCTCCGCTTCGTCGAGCTCAAGCCCGAGAAGCGCACCGAGGTCGCCGGCTACCACGTGCGCACGGTGCTCGTGAGCCACACGATCGAATCCGCCGGGTTCATCGTGGAGGGCGAAGACGCCACCATCGGCTACAGCGGGGACACCGGCCCGACCGATCGCCTCTGGGAGCTCTTGAACAAGGAAGAGAACCTCAAGGCGCTCCTGCTCGAGGTGAGCTTCCCCGATCGCGAGCAGCGCCTCGCCACCGTGAGCGGCCACCACACCCCGCGCACCCTCCTGAAAGACCTCAAGAAGTACGCGCAGCCGAAGGATCTGCCGGCGCTCCTCTACCATATCAAGCCCGTCTTCCAGCGTGAGGTCGAGCAGGAGTGCGCGCGCCTCAAGGGCGTGAACCTCACGGTCACGGCCATCGGCGATCAGTACGTGCTCTGAGCCGGGCGCGAGCGCTCAGCGCTTTTCGGCGAGTGCAGCCTCGAGCTCGGCGATGCGCGCGAGCGCGGCTTCTTT
>DASUGE010000531.1:0-19118 GCA_036274215.1 Polyangiaceae bacterium
CCGTGGCGCGCCGCTCGAAATAAGCGACGCCGTTGCGGTACACGACGACGCGGCCGAGCGCCGCCTCCGTGTGGATCGGCGGCGCCGCGACGCGCGCCGCGCAGCCTCCCGAACCGATGCCCAAGAGCGAGACCAACAGCACAGGACCAACGGACCAGGTACGCGTCCTCACGACTTCCTCCGAGCGAGAGAACGCGCGGCGCGTCCGTCGCTTACGGTGCCTGACCGCACGGCCCACGCGAAAGTTCCCGAGCCGGCGCCGCCGGCAGCGAGGCCGCCGGAAACTCAGCGAAAACCGGACGTTACGGTAGCGGGCTCAACCAAGGAGCGCCGAGCACGAGGTCTGTCGCCGCCGTGGCGAGCGGGCTCACGTAGACGTCACGCTCGCGAGGGAAGCTCTCGCTGGGCGCGAACGTACCCATCCCCGCCACGGCTGCCGCTGTTCACGACGTGTCGCGGTGCGGCGCGCGCGCATTTATGATCTCCCGCAAGCACGAGGAGCAACTCTGCTCAGCAGCCCGGGTATCGATTCGGCGCAACCATGCTCGCACCTCGCCATTTCGCCGCCCTCGCGTCCACGCTCACGCTGCTTTTCGGTTGCGGCAGCAGTGACTCGCCTAACGGAGCTTCCGGCGGTGGTCCGAGCGGCGGCAGCGCGAACGCGGCGGCCAACGGCGGCGGCGCGAAAGGCGGAGCCTCGAACGGCGGCAGTGCGGGCAGCGGCGCGACGAGCGGCACCGTTTCGAACGGCGCCAGCGCAGGCAGCGGCGCGACGAGCGGCGGCACGACGAACACCGGCGGCTCGACGGGCGGCACGAGCGGCTCCGGGAGCGGTGCGGGCGGCGCCGGCAACGCCACGGGCGGCAGCTCGACGGGCGGCGCGGCCGGGATGTCCACGGGCGGCGCCGCGAACGGGGGCAGCGCGAACGGCGCGGGGACCGGCGGAACGAGCGGCAGTGGCCCGACGGGCGGCTGCGATCCAGGCACGACGACCACCACCTGGGCGGCGACGTGCCCGACCACCGCGGAGACGTGCACCGCGGGCGAATGGGTCGCGGGCGGGCCGGATCCGGATCACTCGAGCTTCACGCTGCGCGCGGAGTCCGACCACTTCGCCGTCTACGCCGACGAGAGCAGCACGAGCTCCACGACGGCGCAGGCGGCCGTCACCCACCTCGAGACGGTGTGGAAGTCGTACTTCGGCAGCCCGATGTACATGCGCGAGCCGCTCTGCACCTCGGCGACGAAGTACAAGGCGAGCATTCACGTGCACTCCGACTGGGGCCTCACGGGCGGCTCGTGGGGGACGGGTCGCATGGGCATGTGGATCGGCACGGGCGGCCTCTCCGACCATTGGGGCCTCGCGCACGAGTTCATGCACGGCGTGCAGTCCGTCTCGGGCGGCATGGCCTGCAACCAATCCAACACCTGCGGCTGGATCTACGAGAGCCACGCAAATTGGGCGGCGCAGCAGCAGAGCGAGTACCACACCAAAGACGTGCACTGCTCGGAGATGCTCGCGAATGCCTCGCACCTCTACCTGGGCTCGACGCGCGATCGTTACTGCAACTGGCAGTTCATGGAGTACTTGAAGGACAAGTACTGCTACAGCGCCGTCAACTCGATCTGGACCGGCAAGGCGACGGCGGATCCGTTCACGGCGATCATGAGCTCGCAGGGTTGGACCATCGCCGAGCTCAACGACTTCTTCGGCGAGTGGGCGATGCACAACGTAACGTGGGACTACCAGGAGCCCGCGCCATCGAGCACCGCAGGCGAAAACCAGGGCGCGCTCTTCCGCTCCAAGTACGGCATCCTCACCGACACGTCGAAATCCGAGCGGCGGCTGCGCCTCACCGAGCTCGAGCCGCTCGAACTCGAGCATCGCCGCTTCGTCGTGCCCACGCTCCAAGCGCCGCAGCGCTGGGGCTACGACATCGTTCGCCTCTATCCCGACTCCGGAGCGGCGAGCGTCACGGTGACGTTCCGCGGCGTCTTGCAGGCGGCCGCCAACACCGATTTTCGCTGGGGCATCGTCGCGACGGACGCGGGCATCACCAAACCCCGCTACAGCGCCCTTCAGAAGGGCACCGACGGCGAGCTCGAATTCTGCGTCGGCGCGGGGGAATCGCTGTTCCTCGTCGTGATGGCGACGCCGTCCGCCATGCAGCAGATCGTCTGGGATCAGCTCTATCCGTCGATCTATCGCTACCCGTACTTGGTCGGGCTCGAGAACGCCTGGCCCGAGGGCTATCAGGGCGGAGTGCAGGCCGCCTGCCCATCGGGCACCGAGCGCGTCACGAACGGCGGTGGCTGCGGCCCCGCCAGTCTCCCGTCCTCCGTGTACGTCGGTCCTTTCGCGCAGGTGCTCGGCGGCACCGTGAGCGGCAACGCCCGCATCGACGATCACGCCGTCATTCTGAGCGGCACCGTCTCGGGTGGGACCGTCTCCGGTCTCTCGATCGTGAAGAGCGGGATGACGATCTCGAGCGGCACCGAAATGCTCGCGTGGCCCTACGCGGCCGGCACCTTCGAGTCGCCGCAATCGCTCAGCGGCGCAACGCTGCTCGGCGACCTCGAGTACCGCGGCGCGAACCTGAACAAGTCCTCCGGCACGTACTGCGGCTTCGTCGACAGCGGCGTGAACGACAACTGCGGGGGCGCCGACGTGACCGCACCGCCCCCGTACGTCTGGCGCTGAGCCGTCCCCTTCGCGGCGCGGGGGCGCGGAAGCGTCGACCTACCCCGGTCGCAGCGATTTCCATACCGTTTGCCAAGCCGGCGGCGATTGTTGAGCGTCTCGCGGGGCGTCGCGGCACTCTGTGGCATGGGCTTGCGCTCGCCCTCGTGGATCATCGTCGGGTCGCTCGCCGCCCTCGCTTGCTCGAGCAAGACGGGAGAGCCGGCCCGCGGCGGAGCCGGCGGCTCGGGTGGCGCACCGGGCGGGACTGCCGGAACGCCGATGAGCGCCGGAGGAACGGCAGCCGGCGCTCGAGGCGGGTCGAGTGGTGCGAGCGGCTCCACCGGCAACGGCTCGGGGGGAAGCAGCGGAAGCGCGGGCGCGAGCGCGGGGACGAGCGGCTCGTCGGGCGAGCCACCGAGCGGCGGCCGCGGCGGAACGGCGGGCAGCATGAGCGCGGGCGGCGCGGGCGCGATGTCCGGCGCAGGCGGGGCCGGCGCGATGTCCGGCGCAGGCGGCACGATGAGCGCGGGCGGCGCCGTGGGCGCGTGTCCCGGCAGCTGCACGAGCGAGCCTTCGGGGTCGTGCGCAACGCCGGAGGTCCGCATCAGCTCGGTCGATCTTGGCGGCGCGTTGAGCTACTCGACGGACGAGACGGCGGCGATTCCACTCGCGATCGCGGCCAAGCCGGGCGGCGGTTCACGCCTCGCGTGGGTCACGGGCTACTCGCGCTACGGCAGCAGCACGGCGAGCCAAGTGCACATCGGCGAGCTCGACTGCGACGACGCGCTCACGGGCACGCCCTTCGCGCTCGAAGGCCACGATTTTCAAGACCTGGCAGCCGACGCGGACGGCGGCGTCATCGTGCTCACGAAGGACGCCGAGGGCTCCGAGGAGCAGCACTGCGGCGACGTGAACAACCTGTGCATCCTGCCGAACGATCGCCCCGGCTGCTACGACACCTACATGCTTCGCTACGACTGCGCGGGGCAGGTAAGATGGACGACCAAGCTCACCTCCTCGAGTGAAGCGACGCCGCCCTACGCGTCGGGCGGAGGCCAAAACATGTTCGTCTGGTGGTACCAACACCACGGGCGCCTCGCCTACGACGGCACGAACTACGCCGCTTACTTCTGCGATGCGATCACGGTCACCAACGACCAATGCGTGAATGGCGCCGGCAAGGTCGACATCCACGAAGGCGACCGCATGCAGGTCGTCGCCCCTGACGGCTCGCTCGTCAAAGGGCACGACAGCTTCGGCCTCGGCTGCAGCCACAGCTGGACGACGCGCATCGTCTGGGACCCGCGCACGAGCCATTTCGTCATGACGTGCGCCACCGACAACGACTGCCGCATCGCCCAGCCGAACCCCTACCGCACGATCGTCGCCGGCGATTGCGACGGCACGCTCTTCGGCGGCGATGTCGTCAACGCCGGCGACACCGGCTACTGGACGGCGTGGAGCCAGGGCGGCGTGATCAAGCTCGAGCACTTCACGACCGGCGCTTCGGACAAGACCGTCACCACCGCCGGCGACACCAAGTACCCGCACCTCGTCGCCTACGGCGCGAGTCACATGCTCCTCACCTGGGGCGCAGGCTCGGGCCTCGCCGCGCAGGTTTACGACTCGACGACGGGCGAGCCGGTCGGCGACCAGTTCAGCATCGCGGTGCCCGACCACCCCTGGCAATCGTGGAAGCCGTTCCCCGACGGCAGCGTGGCGTTCGCGTCTGTCGGCTCGGCATCGAGCACGGTAGAGGTCGCGCGCGTGCTGCCGTGCGCGGATTGATCGGCACCGGCGAAATGCCGCAATTTTCGCGGGGAAGAAGGTGCCTGACGGCGGCGGTGCTAAGAGTACAGGATGGCTTCGTCCCCTCCGCCCGCAAAATATGCGCCGGGGGTGATGATTGGGGATAAGTACCGTCTCGAGCGTAAGCTCGGGGAGGGAGGCATGGGGTCGGTCTGGGCTGCCCACCACGAGCACCTCGACACGGCCGTCGCCATCAAGGTCATCCGCTCCGGCTCGGACCACCTCGAGCTCGGTCCGCGGCTGCTCCAGGAGGCCCGCGCCGCCGCGAAGCTCGGTCACCCGCACATCGTCCGCGTGTTCGACGTGGGACAAACGGCCGAGGGCGACCCGTTCATCGTCATGGAGCTGCTCGAGGGCCAGAGCCTGGGCTCGTACCTTTTGCAGCAGCGGCGCCTGAGCGGGACTGAAGCCGTCCAGCTGCTGTTACCCATCGCCGACGCCCTGCGCGTCGCGCACGCCAAGGGCATCGTTCATCGCGATATCAAGCCCGACAACGTGTTCTTGGTGCGTGACGACACCGGAGTGCAGCCGAAATTGCTCGATTTCGGCATCGCCAAGCTCGGGGCGCGCGAGGCGACCGACACCGAGCTCGGAACCTTCGGGGCCGAGGAGGCGAGCTCGAAGCTGACCCAACGCGGCGCCATCGTGGGCTCTCCCGATTACATGTCACCCGAGCAGGCGCGCGGCGACGGCGACATCGATCGCCGCGCGGACGTTTGGGCCTTCTGCGTCGTCCTCTACGAGCTGATGAGCGGGCAGTCTCCGTTCACGGGGTCGACGAACAACGCCCTCTTGGCCGCCATCATCGCGACGCCTGCCACGCCGCTGAGGTCACTGCTCGCGGCGGACGCAGACCTTTCGCAGATCATCGAGACCGGCATGGCGAAGGATCGCCAGCAGCGGTACCAGTCGATGCAGGAGCTCGGCGAGGCGCTGGCGCGCTGGCTCCTCAAGCAGGGTGTCTACGAGGACGCGTCCGGCGTCTCGGTCGAGGCCAAGTGGGTGGTGCGCCGCAGCGATTCCGGCTCCCGCCAGGGGCGAGCGTCGATGGCCTCGATTTCGGACGCGGGCACGACCTTGCCGGGGGTCGCCGGCGCCTCTTCGACCGAGCTACGCCGCGTGGGCGAGGCGCCGACCAGCGTCGGTCCCGTCGTCACGGGTGCGACCCAGAGCAGGCCGCGCCGAGTTCTGCTCCCGCTCGGGCTCGTGCTGCTCGCTGGGCTCGGCTTTGCTCTCGCCTACTCCCGGACCGAGGCGCCGAAGAACACGAAGGTGGCCTCGCCGGTCGTGGCCTTGCCGAGCGCGTTGCCTTCGCCACCCGTCGTGCCGCCGGTTCCACCCGAACGGGCGTCGGCTCGCGCGCTCGCGGAGGCAACTCCGCCGCCCACCCCCGCTGCGTCGCCTGCCCCCAAGTCGACCCGCGGCCGCTCGCGTCGGCCTGCGAAACCGGCCACAGCGCCCGCTTCCGCGCCGGCCGTCAAGGGCAACGACCTGCTGGCGCCGTACTGATTTCACAATCATTTCGGCCTATTACAGAATTAACCCCGCGCTCGGTCGAGCTCGCGTGGTCTCGCTCGTCGTGTCCGTGAACGCGCCGGCTGCTGCCGGCCCGAAAGTTCACCTACCGTTAGGAGACGACCATGCGCTTCATGCTGATGCACAAGCACGACCAGAACACCGAAGCCGGCAAGCCGCCGCCTCCGCAGCTCATCGAAGAGATGGGAGCCTTCATCGGCGGCTATGCACGCTCGGGGCAGCTCATCGATGGAGCCGGGCTCGGCGCGAGCAAGACGCGAACGCGCTTGGTGTTTCGCGGGGGACGCGCGACGATCAAGCACGGCCCCTACGGCGGCGAGCACGAGCTTCCGTCGTCGATGCTGCTGCTCAAGGTGAGGACGCGTGAAGAAGCGATCGGCTGGGCCGAGCGCTACGGAAAGATCCTCGGCGACGGGGAGCTCGAGCTCGGGAAGGTGACCGAGCCGTGGGACCTCGGCTTGATGCCGGAGCCGGCGAACCCCCCGCTCCAGATCCTGCTCATCGACAAAGCCGATGCCGCGAGCGAGAGCGGCGCGCGGAGCCCCCAGCAAAAAGCAGCGATCTCGCGACTCAAGACCGAAATGACGAAAGCGGGCGTCCTCATCCGCACGCATTCCCTCGCGCCGAGCAGCAAGGCCAAGCGCCTCACGTTCAGGAACAACGAGCTCCGCGTGACCGACGGCCCGTTCCTGGAGTCGAAGGAGCTCATCGGCGGCTTTGCCGTGCTCGAGCTCTCGAGCACCGAGGAAGCTATCGAGACGTGCCGCGCTTACGCACGGATCCTCGGCGGCACGCTCGAGCTCGACCTGCGCCTCCTGGCCGAAGACGAGCCCTAGGCTCGAGGCTCTGCTACTCGAAGGGCGTCGTGTCCCCGGCGCCCGCTCGAATCACTTCGGGTGTCGGTCCCGTGAGGTCCACGACGGTCGTCGGATCCGTGCCGCCCGGGCCGCAGTCGAGCACCATGGCGAGCCCCTGAAATTCGAGATCGAGCTCGCGCGGATCGAGATGCGGGAGCTCGCCGTGGCGCGCGGCCGTGCTCGACACGATCGGCCGCCCGAGTCCTTCGACGAGCGCGTGCGCGACCGGGTGATTGGGGATGCGGACTCCGACCGTCTTCCGGTGGCCCTGAATCGCGCGCGGCACGTCGTGCGTCGCTTCCAGGATGAAGCAATAAGGACCCGGCAGGTACTTGCGCAGGATCTTGAAGACGCGATCGTGCATCACGGCGTAGCGCGAAACCTCCGTCAAATCGCGACACACGAAGGCGAGGCGCTGCTCCCTATCCATGCCCTTGATTTGGTAGAGGCGATTGAGCGCCTTCTTGTTGAACATGTCGCAGCCGAGGCCGTAGACGGTGTCGGTCGGGTAGCCGATCACCTCGCCGGCCTCGAGCGCGTCGACGGCGCGGCGGATCTTGCGGGGCTCCGGCCCAAAGGGATTGATCTCGAGCAACATGAATCGAAGGCGGCCTTACGGGCGAAGCTCGAGCATGCGGACGTTGCGCGGCGGCAACGTGATCTCGAACGAGCCCACCGTAGCGCGGAAGAGCGCGCCGTCGAGCACGTCTTGCCCCTCGCGCGCGCCGGCCGCCGTGACCGTGGCGCGGATCTCGCGCTCGGTCGCGTTGAGCACGAACATCACGCGCGGAACGCCACGTGTGTCGGCGTGCACCGTGACACGCACGTCCTCCGGCTCGATGCGGAAGCTCGGCAGATCCAGGCGCTGGCGAGCCTCGACGACGGCACGCACGATCGCCGCCTCGTCGAAGGGCAAGAGCGCCGGCGCCGCGTCCCCCGGCTCCGACGCAAAGACGGGCGGCTCCGCGAGGGGCCGGAAGCTCGCGTCGAGCAGCGGCGCTTGCGGGCCCACGCTGACGGCGCGCCCCCGCTCGCGCGCACGAACGATACGCGCGACGAGGTCGGGCTCGAGCGCGCCCGGACAGGCCACGATCGTCCAGCGGGCGTGTTTGAAGCTGTAACGCGCGACGTCGTCGCTCGAGAGCGCATACGGGATGCCCGCTGCGTCGAGCGCCTGCTCGAGCATCTGCACGAACCGATCGGTACGGATCGCAGGCGGCGCCCCCAGGCCGAGCTCGTCCTCGAAGCAGGCGTCCTCGGCGCTGGCTCCGAGCACCTGGAACAGGGCCGCGCTGAGCGGGCCGAAGGCGTGCGTCACGCGCGCCAGCCGCCGGAGCGAGCGCGGCACGAGCACGTGCACCGGCGCATTCCGCTCGAGCTCGGCGAAGCGCAGCCGCACGAGCGCGCGCGTGAGCTTCTGCCACGCCTCGGCGCTCGGCCGGATGCGTCCCTTCGGATCGATCGGCGCGTTCACCCAGCGGTCGCGCTCGACCGCCATGTACAGGTTATAGCCGCGCAAGCCGTACGCGAGCGCGGCGAGCGCCGTGAACAAGTTGTCGCCCTCGCTGAGCGGGGCGAAGAACGGCGGGTAGCCGGCGCCGAGCTCGCACGCGAACGGCGGCTGCTCGCGCGCCGCGCAACGCACGGCAAGCTCCGAGGTGCGCCGTGCGATCTCGGCGCGCTGCGGCGGCGAGGCCCCATGGTAATAGTCGAGGCCGAGGAGCTCGACGGCGCGGCCGACGCGCGCGGGGTCGAGCGGCGTCGCGGACTCGCTGAGCGGAAGATTGTGCGAGGTCGGCACGCCGCCGAGCCCCGCGTTCTCCATCGCAGCCCGGTAACGTGTGAAGGCGCCGGCGAGGAGCTCTTCCTGAAATTCCGCCCAATCGAGGTGACGCGCGAGAGCGGCGGCTGTCGTCGCCGCGAAGCGTCGCGGCGGCTCGACGTTGAAGAACGTGGCGCCGGGCTCGTTCAGCACCTCGCGCAGCACCTCGACGCGGTCGTACTTGTCTTTCAGGAACGCGCGATAGAGCGCGATCGCGTCGGCGTGATAGTCCTGGTCGTACACGCCGTCGCGGAAATACATCGCGCCCTCGTTGTCGACCTGCAAAAGGACGATCGGGCCGTTCGGCCACACGAGCGGCGCGAGCTCCTTGCCGACGGCGTCGAACCAAACGCGTGCTTCGGCGTGGAACGCTTCGCTCGCGTAGCTCGGCACGGGGAACGCGAGCGGCGGCACCGGCAGCGCCACGGGTTTGCCCCCCGCCGAGACGGCCTGGCACTCCTTCGTCCAGATCACGCGCTCCGGGATGCCGAAGCAGGTGAGCTCGGCATTGATGTGCGGACCCGGTCGCGCAATCACGTAGAGCCCCACCTCGTCCGCGAGCCGCACGAAGCGCGCCACGTCGAGCCGCGGGTCGAGTTTGCCGAAATCGAAGTCGCCCGTTCCGCGCTCGTGAACCCCCCAGGGCACGTACGTGTCGACCAGCCTGAGGCCGAGCGCCTTGATGCCGTCCAGCGCCGGGCGCCATGCCTCGGGCTCGAGGCGCCAATAGTGCGCCGTGCCCGCCAAGAGCGGCACGGTCTCGTCCCCGACGCGGATCCCCGCGGGAACGAGCTCGACCTGGGCGGCGCCCTTCTTCGGCCGGGACATGCGGCGCGGGGAGCCTAGTACGCCAGCCCCCGGGTGCACTGCGACATTGCCCGGCCGTCCCGGAGTCCGAGCCAAGAGGGGCCCTGACGGATGCCTCAGCCTCGGAGAAGGCCACGAAACCCGGTTGATCCGCCTCGGCCGGGGCGGTAGAGAGGGCGCTCTATGACTTTCGTCGTCACGGACAACTGCAAGGGCTGCCGATTCACCGACTGCGTCGCTGTCTGCCCCGTGGATTGCTTCCACGGCGACGGTGACATGCTCTACATCGATCCGGGTGAGTGCATCGACTGTGGCGCGTGCGTTCCGGAGTGCCCCGTCGAAGCCATCTTCGACGAGTCGCAGCTCCCCGACGACAAGCAGGCGTGGATCAAGACCAACGCCGATAAGGCCCCCGGCCTGCCCGTGATCAACCAGAAGGGTGATCCGCTGCCGGGAGCCGAAGAGCGCAAGACCGCGCTCGGCTTCTAGCCGAACCGTCGGCTAACGCCGGCGACGCCGCGCGCCGAAGAGGCCGGCGAGTCCGAGAGCGACGAGGCCGTAGCTCGCGGTCGTCGCGTCCGGAGTGTTCGCGATCGTGCAACCCCCGTGGGTGACGGTCGTCGTCTCCTCCGGATCGTTCGACGCGTCCGCAGGCTGCGGGTCCGCACCAGGTGTACCCGGCTGGCCCGTGCCGCCGGCGCTGCCGCCGCCGGTGGTCGAGTTGCCGTCATCGGTCCCGCCCTTCGGAGGCTCCGGCGCGCCGGTTCCGGTACCCGTCGGGACCCCGAGCTCGCCACCCCCGTCCTGGGCGCGACCCGCGCCGCCGACGAGATCCGTGTACGGAGGAGCGCAGATCTTGGCCGGGTCGGGGACATCGCAGCCGCTCGAGCCGTCGGAGCTCGCCCAGCAGCTGCCTGACGGATTGTCCTCGCACGTGAAACCCGCGGCACAATCGCTGTCCGCGTTGCAGCCGACCTCGACGAGCTTGCACGTCTTCGTCTTGCTCGGCGTGCACACGCACTCGGGTGGCGGCTCGCTCGAGCCGGCATCCGGGGCCATCTTCATGTCGGGCGGTGCGGCACCGCCGTCCTGCGGGGGCACGGGATCCGCGGAGCCACCGTCGGCAGGAGCAGGGGCGCTGCCCGAGGAGCCCGCACTGCCGCTGCTGCCGCTGCTGCCGCTCGGCGTGGAGCCGCCGCTTGCGGTGCCCGTGGAGCCGCCGCACGAGCAGTCTTGCTGCGCCTCGCACGTGAAGCCGACACCGCAATCGCTGTCCGTGCCGCACGGCGGGATGTAGCGCGGCACACAAGCGCTCTGTGTCACGCTCGTGCAAGCAATGTCAGCCGGCGCAGCGCAATCCGCGCCCCTGGCGCACGGGGGCGGGTCATCGCACTCGGTGTGCGTCTCCGAGTAGCAAACCATGTCGGAAGCGCAGTCCGCGTCGCTCGTGCAGGGGAGCGGCGCGCAGAACTCGATCGTGCTCGGCTCCGGGATCGCACACTCCGCACCGGGTGCGCAGGCGATGCTCGGGGTCGGCGCCGTCTCGGTCCGGCACTCCCAGTTCTTCGGGCAGGTCTGGTCGCCGCACGCTTCGGCGCGGGCCACCGCGCTCACGGCGAGGGGCACGGCCGCCACCAAGAAGGACAAGCTCACTCGGACCCAGGGACGGCGCGTCTGCATGCAAGGACTCCTGTGCAAGTTTGCTGCAGGCTCCGTGCCAGCGCCAAAAATCGGCTCATTTCGCGCTTGCGCGCGCTCCGGGCCTTCCCCCGTCTGACATCCTTGCCCGACCTCGGGCCCTCGTGTGCCAGATCGGCGGAGGCGGCACAGTGGCGCGGGTACCGAACGGTGACGAGCTTCAGCCGCCGAACGGAAACGCGGGCAAGCCTCGGACGCCGGGGGACACGACGAACAGGTCCCCGGCGTGCGGCTGCTCCCGGCGAATCGCCTCGTCGAAGCCGGCCGAAGCGGTAGTGATGTAGAGCTCCGAAAGGTCCGAGCCGCCGAACGCGCAACACGTCACGAACGACGTCGGCAGCTCGATGGTGCGATCGAGCGTGCCGCGCGGCGTGTAGCGACGCACGGCGTGGCCGGCCCAGTGTGCAATCCACAGACAGCCGGTCTCGTCGACGGTCATCCCGTCGGGCGAGCCATGCTCGCGAGGCACCTCGACGACCGTCCGCCGCCGCGTGAGCGCACCGGTCTCCGCTTCGTAGTCGAACGCGTCGACGCGTTGAGTCGGCGTGTCGATGTAATAGAGCGTGCGGTTGTCGGGGCTGAAGCCGAGCCCGTTCGAGATGGTGACCTCATCGAGCACGGTGCGTACCGAGCCGTCGGGATCGAGGCGGTAGAATCCGGCGCCCTTCGCGTCCGGACTGATCGAGCCCGCGAAGAACCGGCCGGCGCTGTCACATTTCCCGTCGTTCATGCGATTGCGCGGCTTGTCCCGCTCGGGCGAAGCGACGATGCGCAAGGGCTCACCCCAGCCGTCCATGAGCGCGAAGCCTTCCTCCACCGCCAGCACGAGGCCCCCCGAGCGACGAGGCACCACCGCGCCCACTTTTTGGCCGAGCGCGAGCCGCTCGGGCTCACCCCCAGGCTTCAGCCGAAAGACGTGGCCGGCTTCGATATCGACCCAAAGCAGAACGCCCTGGCTCGCGTCCCAGTTCACGCCTTCCCCCAAGACGGCGTGCCCTTCGTACAGGACTTCGACTTTGGTCACGGCGCAGGCTAACAGCCCCGACCAGGCCGTGAACAGCTCGGCTGCGTCAACGCGCGAAGTTCTGCGCCGCCCACACCTTGCCGGATGACGTCGTGTAGAAGCCGCACGCGACCTTCGTGCTCGAGGTGCTCGTCATGTTGATGAAGTGACCGTGGTCCTGAAAGCACTGGCCGTCGCACGGATCTTCCGGACCGGGACCTTCGCTCCACATCTGCTGAAGACAAAGCGTGATGACCTGCGAGTTCGACGAGTAGCCGGGGCACTCGTTCTGCCCGCCTTGATTGCTACCGCAGATCTTATCCTCGAAGCCCGCGTGAGCCATGTTCTGCATGGCGTCGTACTCGGACATCTGATCCGCGCAGGCCTCGCCCTCGGTCCAGCGCGCGAGCGGGGGTAGACAGGCGCACTGTGTTCGGAACTGATTGATCCGATCGACGCAGTCCTGATGGATGTCGTCCGTGAGCGGCGCAGCCGTCAGCGTGCAGTCCAGGTTTTCGACGCACGCTCCCCCCGTGCCCGCGGACGAAGCTCCCGCCGAGGACCCCGCCACGCCGGACGAGCCTGCCATCGCGGAGCTGCCGGCGAGACCGGCAACACCGCCGAACCCGCCGCGTCGACCACCGTTACCGGCGCGCGCGGGCATCCCACCGTCGTTCGAAGTGCCGCCCGCGGTCGCGACGCCGCCGGCACCCGCGCCGGCGCCGCCATTTCCCGACCCCGCGCCGGCACCGCCACTGGCCGCGCCAGCGCGACCGCCGAATGCCATGCCTGCGCCGCCCGAGGTCGACGTGTCACCGGCGTTGGAGTGGACCACACCGGCGGCTCCAGCCGCGGGCGCTCCTGCCGCGGGCGCTCCTGCCGCGGGCGCGCCGGCCGTGCTCGTTGCAGCCCCGGAACCCAGACCCGCGCCGTCGTCGCCCGCGTTGCTGCAGGCAAGGGCGAAGAAAACGGCGCCGAGCCAGCTCACCCGGTCATGCATCGGGCCCATGATCCTTCGTCAGTAACCGTAGCCTGACGGCAACAGCCACTTTTGTTGGGCAGTGGCGTCCCCGAGCCATTTCCATCAACACGAAAATTTACAGCGCAACGTATTCGCTCACCGGGCGGGGCACGTGCGCTGGTCATCCGTGGCGCTTCTTCGCGACGTCGACCGAAAGCGTCACCGGCGCGTCGCGCTCGTGAGAGGCAATCAACACTGAATTGAACAGGGCTGAAACGCCTCTTCTCGCGCCCTCAGCGTGACGGCTCGAGCCGCACTCGCGCGTGGCATCGATCCCTATCTCGTGCGAGAAGGGAGCGTGATCACACGAGCACGGGGTTGCGCCGCAGGGGCGGCGTCTCTCTTGCTGCTTGCGGGCTGCAACGAGGTCTTGGGGATCGGGAGCGACTACCATCGCGTGTACGGGTCGGCTGGCGCCGGCTCGCCGAGTGGCGCGGGCAAAGGCGGGGAGACGGGCACGAGCGGCGGCTCGGCCGGAAGCGGCAACACGAGCACGGGAAGTGGCGGCGCGGCGGCAGTCGGTGGGAGCGCCGCGACGGGCGGCGGTGGGCGCGCGGGTGCGGCCGGACGAGGCGGAAGCGGCGGAAGCGCGGGTGTCGGCGGCACGGGCGTTGGCGGCGCAGGTGCAGTCGGCGCTGCGGGTGGCGCGGCGGGCACCTTTGGCGACGGTGGAGCGGGCGGGCTCGTGGCGGGCGCAGCAGGGACCGCGGCCGGGAGCGGCCCGGGGTCGAGCTGCGGGAACCTGATGACGGAGCCTGGCGAGGAGTGCGACGACGGCTCTGTCGTCCCGGGCGACGGCTGCAGCGCCGGGTGCCGGCTCGAGAGCGGCTGGTCGTGCGACGCGAAGAACCCGCCGAGCTGCACGCCGCAGTTTCCCTCCTGCAAACCGACGGACGCCAAGGAGTGCAGGAACAACACCGGGACGACCAGCTGTTGCACGACCTTCGACGTCGCCGGAGGCACGTTCGTCCAAAGCTCCGGCAACGCGGACGCGTTCACGTCGACCGTCTCGGACTATCGCCTCGACAAGTACGAGGTCACCGTGGCGCGGTTCCGCGCGTTCGTCGCCGACTACGAGAGCTGGCGCGCCATGAATCATCCGGCGGAAGGCGACGGCGCGAACCCGCACGCCGCCGGTACGGGTTGGAAGGCGAGCTGGGACGACCGCTTGCCGACCAGTGAGCAGAATTTCGCGAACAACCTGACGTGCGAGATGTTTCCCACCTACGCGCCGACGGGAAACGACGACCTTCCCATGAACTGCCTCACGTGGTTCGAGGCGTTCGCGTTCTGCATCTGGGACGGCGGCCGCTTGCCGACGGAAACCGAGTGGGAGTACGCGGCAGTCGGCGGGAACAACGAAAATCCTTTCCCGTGGGGCGTGTTCACGCCGACGAACGAGCTCGACGGCAGCGAGGAGTACATGAACTACGGCTGCTTCGGCGACGGCATGGCGTACTGCACGTTCGCCGACATCCTCCCCGTGGGCAGCAAGCCGAAGGACATCGGCGCTTTCGCGCAGCTGGATCTCGGCGGCTCGATGAGCGAGATGGTCTTCGACACCTGGGCCACGTACCCGACCGGGCCCACCACGGACTACGTGAACGCGATGTTCGACATCAACCGCACCGAGCACGGCAACGGCTGGGCCAACGGCCCGCCCGTCAACATGCGCGCACGGTACAAATACGAGGCAGCCAAGCGCTCCTACGTCACCGGCTTTCGGTGCGCGCGAGCCCCGCTCGACTGAGCGGAGCCAACGCGGAGCCTTGCTACGGCCCGCCGCAAATGCCTTGTTCGCAGGCCACGCCGCAGCACTCTTCGTCTTTGGTGCAGGCCGCGCCAAAGCTGAAGCAGCAGTGCGACAGGTAGCATTGCACCCCCGAGCCACCGCCCGCAGGCGGCTGGCAGCAATCGGTGTCGTCGGAGCAGGCGCTGCCGCCGGGCAAGCAACAGACGCCGGAGGTCACCGCGCATCCGCCGCCGCTCAGCGGCTGGCAGCCGGTGCCACAGCTCCCGCCCCCACAGCACTTCGAATCATCGACGCAACGGGTGCCGAGCGGGGTGCAACAGGTCTTCACTCCGTTCGTGAGCGGGCCGTCGCACGAAAAGCCGTAGCAGCAATCGCTGGTCGAGAGACAAGCGTTGTCACCCTTGCTGCAACATTGGGGCACGCTGCCGGTCTGGCCCGAGTCGCAGTGTCCGCTGCAGCAGTCGTCGTCGTAGACGCAGAGCACGTTGTTGCCGCCCCGACCCGGGGCGCAGCACATGCCGAGCTGCTGGCAGAGGAGCCCCGAATCGACCGCGCAACAGTCCGTGTTGGAGTCACACGGCGACCCGGTGCTGCCGCACACGGGCGTCGAGCTCGTCCCCGCGCTGCCGCCGCCGGTCCCGGCCGAACCGCCGCGCCCCGCGCTGCCCGCTCCCGCGCCGCTGCTCCCGCCCGTGCTGCCGCCACCCTTGCCCGCGCTCGCTCCGCTGGTTCCGCCGCTGCTCTTCGCGCCGGCTTCCCCGCTGTCGCCTCCGTCGTCGTCGTCGCTCGTGTCCTTGCTGCTGCAGCCTCCGAGCGCGAGCGAGCCGGCGGCCGCGCCGAGCAGGCCGAGGCCGATGATCCGTCCCAATCCTGACCAAGTGCGTGGCTTTTCCAACATGGACTGTCTCCTCGGGGAATGGCTCACTTCCGAAAGCTCCGAGTGCGATGGAGAATAACTCCGTCGTCCCCGGTGGCCCAAAGATCGTCCGGCGCGGGGCCAGCCACGTCGAAGAGCTCGCGACTCGTCCCGCTCTCGCTGGGCGTGAAGGCGTCGCCGTCCCAATGGAGCACGAGCCCCTCGTCACCCACGATCCAGACGTCGTCCGCCGCGGTACCCCAGATCTGGTTCAAGTTCGTCACCGTGCCCGCATCGACCGTCACCCAATCGCCGCCGTCGTTGTGCCGCACGTTCCCGCGCGTGCCGACGAGCCAGAAGTCATCGTGGGCGCTGCCCCACACGCTCGTGTAGTTCACGTCGTCGGCGTTACCGGTGCACAGGCGATCCCAGGAGCCCTCATACCAATGGGACCAGCAACGATCGCCGCCGACGAACCAGATATCGTCGGCCGACATGCCCCAAACGTCGTGCACGGAGCCGGGATCGAGCAACGTGTCCCAGGTCCCGTCGACGCGGTGCGAGGCGTAGTACGTCGCCACGTACAGATCGTCGACCGTGCCCCAAACGCCCGTGATGCCGAACGTGGTGCCGGTCGCTCGGACCTCATGGGTCCAGCTCGTGCGATCGAAACGATCGACCTTGCCGTCGCCCGGGAAGCTCCAGATGTCGTTCGGTCCAGTCGCCCACAGGTACCCCGCGCTCGACACCATGGGACCAAGCTCCTGCTCTTCCCAGCCGTTCCCACTGTCGTGGTAGAGCTTCCCCGAAACGCTGACCCACTCATCGTCCGGGGCGAACGAGAGCACGTTGCCCGCGCTACCCTGACCATCGCCGAGCTGCGTGGTCAGGGCGTGCGCCGTCTCGCCGTCGAAGCTCGCGAGTAGCCCCTGAAAGCCGAGCACCCAGAGCGACCCATCCGGCGAGCTCATGAGATTGGTGATGTCCGGATCGCCGAGGCCGAGTGGAAATGTCGTCCAATTTCCGCCGGCATAGCGAACGAGAGAAGCGTCATCACTCCCGAAATTGGCCTTGATCCAGACGGCGCCGTCCGCGTCGATGGTGAGGCCTTCGATGTGACCGATGCGGTCGAGCGTCGCCGTCAGGTTGGTCCACTCGACGCCGTCGTAGTGGAGCACCTCGTCGCTCGTCGCCGCCCAGACGTCTTCGGGTCCGGTGCCCGCCATGAAGGTGCCGCCTTTTGCGACGGGGCTCGTCACGGCTTTGAAGCTCGAGCCGTCGAAATGCAGAAACCCGGTAGCGGTGCCGAACCAAACATCGTCCTTCGCGCTGCCCCACACCGAGAGGAGGTTCTCCTTGGTGCCAGGATTGACAGGCGTCACGTCGATACCGTCGAAGTGGTAGAGCACGCCGCTCAGGCCGGTGATCCACACGTCGTCGGGCGCGCTTCCCCAGATCGCCCAGAGCGCGACGATTTCCGGCGGGGAATAGTCGCGCCAATCGGCGCCGTCGTAGTGGATGAGACGACTGACCGTCCCCGCAGCCCACACGTCGTCCGGCCCGCTCGCCCACACCGCGTGAAAGTCGTAATTCGTCGACTGCGTCGCTTGCGACCACTCCTTCCCGTCGTAGTGAATGACGGTTCCGTGCTCGCCGACGACCCACACGTCGTCGGCGGCGGTGACCCACACGCCGCTCAGATCCGCGCCGACGGGCTTCGGGTTCGACCAGCACCAGCCGTCGGGGGTGCAGCCGAGGGGTCGCTCGACGGGCGCGATGATTTTGCCGCCGCCGGCGCGGCCGGAGGTGCCGCCGGTACCGCCGGTGCCGCTGGTCGCGCCGGTACCGCCAGTTCCACCCTTCGCGCCGCTGCCGCTGCCCGCGCTGCCGCCGGTTCCGCCGGAGTCCGGGCTGCCGGCCATTGCCGAGCCGCCCGCGCTGCCTCCGCTACCACCTGTGTTGCGCCCTCCTGAGCTGCCACCAGCCCGCCCGATGCTACCGCCGCTACTGGCGCCGGCGTCGCCGAGCGCCCCGTTGCCGCTGTTGCCGGCGCAGGAGTCGCCGCTGCAGTCGTCGTCGTCGCCCCCGTCGCGGCCGCTGCACGCGGCAGCTATCGACACACTCACGACCAGGACCGAAACGAAAAGTGTGCGAGCGGCCATCTCCCGGAACCAATCGACACGATACCACGCCGGACTCAGTCACTCGCGTATGCGCGCTTGCTGCAGGGAAAAGCGGCTCGCACCCGAGAGATTGCCGCGTCCTTTGAGTGCGAGATTCGGCCAAGCGGCTGGCTCACCGCAGCGTTACACCGACCGGCGTTGAATCGGGCGACGCACCCATCCGATCAAAAGGGCTACGTACCCGGGCGACCAGATCGATCGCGACACGCGCGTACCGAGCGGTCGTGCGAATGCTGCGGTGACCCAGCAACGCCTGAATGATTCGAATATCAGTTCCAGACTCCAGCAGGTGCGTGGCAAACGTGTGGCGCAGTACTCGTGGCGTAACCTGGCACGAGAGCTCGGCCGCAACCGCTGCGTGCTTCAGGGCCTGCCTGGCGACCTCCCCGTTGACCGGGGTACCCCGGGAAGACGCGAAGAGCCACGGCGGCGGCGGTCGCGCGACGCTCCAGTATCTGCGAAGAATGCGAAGCAACTTCGGGCTGAGCATGACGATGCGCTCTCGCCCGCCCTTCCCGTGACGAACGCGAATGATGCCCCGGGCGGCGTCGATGTCGCGGGTTTCGAGCAAACAGGCTTCGCGCAGGCGCAACCCAGTTGCGTAGAGCAAAGTGAAGAATACACGGTAAGTCGGGCTGCGAAGCGCACGAAGGAGCCGCTGAACTTCAGCGGCGGACAAGACGACCGTGAGACGCTCCCGGTCCCGCGGCCACGACAGGAAGGACGTCACGTTGGGCAGACCGAGCGTCCTCGAATAGAGGAAGCGCAGCGCGGCGTGGTGTTGCCTGCGGCGCTGGCTGCTGATGCCGGATCGCGCGAGCCGATCCACCCAGCGACGTAGCTCGGTCGAACCGAGCGTTGCAGGCGATTGCCCGTAGAAGGTCGCCAGATCCCTGGCCGCGCGCAGGTAGATGGCGCGAGTCTGTACGGCATAGCCGGCAAGCTCGAGGTCCGACCTTAGTTGCTCAAAGACGACGTTCATTCGACGCACTCCTCGGGGTAGGTGAATCAACTACGCATCATTCGTGCAGTCCTGACTGAATGCCGATTGCAACGCGACGCACGGCCCGACTACGGTGGCAGTGTCGAT
>DASUGE010000532.1:0-6066 GCA_036274215.1 Polyangiaceae bacterium
TCCCCCCTCCTCCTCTTCGAATTCAAAGATGCCCCTCCCCTTCTTTGAGTTCGAAGATTCATCCAGAGCACGAAAGAGGCCACGGCGGGGCCAAGGGCAAGGGCAACGGCGCGGGTGAAGAGCGAGAGCGACGACGACGGCAGCGCGGGCGAGCGAAGGCGGGGAAGGGTGAGTTTTCGGAATGTGGACCGCCGCGCGGGGGGGTGCGGCAGAGGCTGAAAAGCATTGCCGTGGCGCCGCGCACGTTCGGCGATGCTTCGGCACCGGCTGACAAGCGTTGCTGTGGCGCCGCGGCCGTTCGGAAATGCTTTTCAGCCTGCGACGCTTGGTGGCGTGGGGCGGTCCCTGCTCTTGCGCTGACCGCGTGCGCGGGTGACGAGGTTAGCGACCCCCGAAGCGGAAGCGGCCGAGGAAGCCGAGTTGGCGGCCGTCGGCGTTTCCGCCGTGGCCCATGAGGTTGTAGAAGGTGAAGACGCCGCCGAGGTCGATGGTGGGGGTGACGCCGACGAGGCAGCCGCCTTCGAGCGGGATGGCGAAGTTGTCGGCCCAGCCTTCGAGACGACCGCCGATGCCGGTGCCGACGAAGGGCGCGACCTTGTCGGTGGCCGCGAAGTAGAACCACACCGGCAGCCAGAGGAAGTCTTTGTTGCCGCCGTCGTTGTCGGGGCGAGACGTGAGGCCGACCTGGAGCGAGGGGTCGAAAATCATCGACGCGATTTGGCCGAGCGCGACACGACCGAGGACGCCGCCGCGCACGGACATGAACACGTTGCCGCGGAAGTTGAGGAAGACGGGGGCGTCGCCGTTGAAGTCGAGCTCGAACCCGGGGTCGCGGATGAGCGAGTAGAGAATGCCGAGGCCGATGTCGTTGTAGAAACCGCCGCCACGGCCCGCCTCGCAGTTGAGGCAGGGGCCGCCGAACGGGTAGAACGGGCCGACTTCGTGGATGGGGCCGAGGGCCAGCTTGTCGGTCACGCCGATGTAGACGTGGACCGGGAAGTGAAACGGCACGTTGTCCGAGTCGTTCGAGACGTCGATGCCGGCCATGGTCGGGCGCGCGGGCATGCCGGTGACGTCGACGGCGCCTTTGGGCGTGACGAAGCCACCGTGCATGACCTGCTGTGCGGCAGCGGGAGCGGAGAGCCCCAACCCAACGGCGACGGCGGCGGCGAAGGCGAGCGTGACGAGGGGTTTCACGCCCCGGACTTTAGTGCCGCGCCAACGCCCGCCGCAAGTCTCCGCAAAATCTCGCTCAGCCAGGTGTGAACATGATCGGGTAGGTCACCGTGACGATGCCCTGCTCCGGCGCCGGGAACGTGATGCCGTAGAACTGCGTCATCACGCAGCTCACGACCTTGCTGTCGGGCAGATCGGAGCCGCCGTTGCCGACGTTGGAGACGGCGCCGTCCCGCCCGATCACGAAGCGGGCGGCGACGCGACCCGTGAGATTCGGGTTCGTGCGCAGACCGCTCTCGTAGCAGGCACGGAAACGGCCATAATTCTGCCGAACGACGCGCTGGATCACCTCCGCCGGGATGTGGCCGCTCACGACGCTCGTGCCGTCGGGACGCAGGCGCGGACCCGTCGTGACGTGACCGGGGCCGCTGCCTTTCCCGACGCGCGAGCCGAAGCCGCCCTTGTCGCCGTTGCCGACGCCGCAGTTCGAGCCGCACGTACCAATTTGCCCCATGCCGATCCAGTTGCCGCGATTGCCGCCGCCCTCGCCGATCCCGCTCAGGCCGAGACCGCCCAAGCCGCCGCTCTCGCCGATCTCCTTGCCGTAGAGCTCGCCCCAGGCGTCGCTCGCGTCGGCGCCGTTCGCAACGTCGGCGCCCCAGAGCGCCGTCGGTAGCGCGCGTGCGTTCATCGTCGCGAGCATGCCGACGAGACCGAAGGTCTGTGCTTCCTTGATGGCGGCGTCGCGCGCGAGGGTGAGCTCACCGGTGCCCGCGATCGCCGTGCGCTTCTGCACGGAGGGACGATCCGGACGGCCCATCTTGCCCTCGGGGCCCTTCGCGGCCTGACCAGGCGTGCCGCCGCCTTCGGGAGCGGCGGCTTTTCCGGCGTCTTCCTGCTTTTGCTCCTGCTCGCGCTCGGCTTGCGCCTGGAGGTAGACGCGCATGGCGTCGATGCGATCGCGGTCGAGCTCGCTGTCGAGCGAGGCGCCGAGCGCGGGCGTGTAGTAGGCGAGCGCGCCCATGAACGCGGCGACGGACGCGAGCGATACGGCGAAGGCACCACCGAGACCGTGCGCGTCCGCACCGATCGCGCGCGGCACCCGCTTGCCCGCGACGACGCTCTTGATGAGGAACGTGAGCGCGCCGAAGCGCACCGCGTCACCGGCGAGCACGCCACCTTCGGGCGCCGTGGGACGCGCCGTGCCGCCTTGGATCGTGACGATCGCGGCGCTCGCGAACGGCGCGAGCTCGCGCGGGAGCAGGTAGTCGACTTCGGCGCCTTCGCCGTGACCGACGGTGAACGCGCGCGGCGGCGTGAGGTGCCGCACCGCGAGCACGCTGTCGCCCCAGAGCACCGTGATCTCGACGGCCTCGAGGCGCGCGTCCTCGCATTCGCTCGGGTCGACCGGGCCCGTGCTCTGGATCAGCACGTAGCCCGACGGTTCCGCGGCGTGCGGATCCGAAGCCGGCTCCGCGGGGAAAAACGCTGGGGTCGGGGATGGGGGCAGGGGTGGGTGAAAACGCACACTTTCGCTGTTCGGCGCACCAAAATGGTCGTGGGCCATGAAGACAAACTCCTCGCTCGTGGTTCAGGCGACGCACGGGCAAAAGCAGCGCTCGGAATGGCGAATCGCCGCGCCCTGCCGCGTGAAGCTCGTCGCTTGCCATGTATCGACAGGCGAAGCGGGAGAAAGTTCCGCGGGCTCGTGCCGTTCTAAATTAGCGCTCCCCGTGTCGAGGAGCGTGGTGTAGGTTCTAGTGAGAGGACGTCGAGCTACGGCAGTGACGGACGAAGACACAAAGAAGGCCTTTGTGCTGAGCGACGAGGACGACCCGCTGGAGCGGACGGCCGTCGTCAATCTGGCGGATCTCCGCCCCGGTGCGTCGAAGCGCCAGGCCAAGGACCGTCACCTGCTCATCCGTGCACGCGGAGCCCAGCTCGGCCAGGTGCTCAAGCTCGGCACCCAGCCGCACCGCGTCGGCCGCGCCAACGAATGCGAGATTTGGCTCAGCGACGACGGCGTGAGCCGCAAGCACGCCACGATCGTGTTCGAGAACGGCAACTACGCGATCGAGGACACGGGCTCGGCGAACGGAACGTTCGTGGGCGGACAGAAGGTCGAAGCGCGCTCGGTGCTGCGGGACGGCGACTTGATCCAGTTCGGGCCGCAAGCCGTGTTCCGCTACTCGCAGGCGGACGAGGGGCAGGAGCAGCTGCTCCGCCAGCTCTACGAGGCGAGCGTGACGGACGCGCTCACGGGCGCGAACAACCGCGAGCACTTCGACAACCAGCTCCGCATGGAGCTCTCGTACGCGCGCCGCCACGGGACGGATCTCGCGCTCGTGATGTTCGACGTCGATCACTTCAAGCGCGTGAACGACACCTACGGCCACCCCGTGGGGGACGAGGTGCTCGTCGAAATCTCGAAGGCCACGCGCCGGCTCGTCCGCAACGAGGACGTGTTCGCCCGCTACGGCGGCGAGGAGTTCGCGCTGATCCTGCGGGGAATCGCGCTCGACGGCGCGAAGATCGTCGGGGAGCGCTTGCGGGAGCGCATCGCGGACCTGTCGATCACCACGGACAAGGGGCCGCTCAAGGTCACGGTGAGCGTCGGCTGCGCCTCGTTCACGACGACGCCCGACCAAACCGCCGAGGCGCTGGTTCAGCTCGCGGACAAACGGCTCTACCTCGCGAAGCACGGCGGCCGGAACCGCGTCGTCGCCGAAAGCTGAGCCTCCCGGCGCGGCGCTAGCCGGACTTCTTCCACACGAGCCAGCGCATCTCGACGGGGGCGCGGCTCATCGGCAGGTCGAAGGTGTCGATGCCGCGCGTCCACTCCTCGAACCAGGCGGTGGGCGGCCACGCGCCTTCGGGGTAGCGCTCCTTCTCGAATTCGTAGACGGACTCCTCCGACACGAGCGAGAAGCCGTGGGCGGCGCCGGCCGCGCGCAGCTCGTCACGCGTGAAGATCGTGGACCAGAGCACGAAGGAGAGCTGGCGAGCGAGCAAGTCGGGCTGATAGCCGCCGACCGGAAGGAACGCGTTGAAGAGCAAGAGGCCGTTCGGTCGCACGAGCTCGGCCGCGCGCGCGAACAAGCCTTTGACGGCCTCTTCGTCGCGAAAATCGGAGACGACCTCGCACAGCGTCACGAGCGCGTAGTGCGCCTTCGGTACGCCGAGCTCCGCGTTCAGGACGTCGCCCTCGAAGAGGGTCACGGCGAGCCCCTCCTTCTCGGCCGTTTCGCGCAGGAGCTGGGCGAGCGAGGGGTTCTGCTCGACGGCGTGCGTGGGGAACCCTGCGCGCGCGAGCGCCAGCGTATTTCTGCCGGTGCCGGTCGCGGCGCCGACGCCGAGCACGGGGACGCTCGCGGGGGTCCCGAGCGAGCGCGCGAGCTCCATCACCTTGCCGTCCGGGCGACGGCCGAAGAGCTCGGGCGCGCGCGTCTTGATCCAGTGCGCGTGCTCCTCCTCGATCGTCCAGGACTCGACGTAGAATTTGTAGGAAAGGCTCGTCTTCGGCGGCTCGTCGGTCTGGAAGTCGACGTGCACATAGGAGTTTCTGGCCGCCGCAAACCCTTCGTCGAGCTTGTCCTCGAGGAGCGAACGCATGGCCTCGATCTCCTCGGGCGCGAATTTGCGACCGTGCACCGCGAAGAGCTTCGCGAGCATCTCCGTGTAGTGGTCGAGCAGCGCGGGCACGGAGGGCAGCCGGAGGTGGCCGTTCGCGTGCAGGCGCTTCGGCACGCGCCGCAGCATGCTCTCGCGCAGGAGCTGTCCGTCGAGCTCGAACGACGCGGCTTTCGGGGGCATCGCAGGCCGGACGATACGCCCCTGCCCTCACCGAGGGCCATGGAAAATGCCGCCTTGCAGCCACGCGGGGCCGCCGGCTACTAAGCGAGCATGACCGAGCCGAGCGTGCCGAGCATCGTGCCGGACGCGCCGCTCGCGCCGCCCGGAAATGCGCCGCGGCCGTTGGCGCTCGCGTTCGCGCTCCTGCCGCTCGCCGTGCTGTTTCTGCTCATGAGCACGGATCGGCATTTCTCGTTCTCGGTGCCCTTGGGTGCCCTGCTCACGCTGCTCGCGACGGCGTGCGTCCTCGACTTCTTCGGCACGTTCGACGATCCGCGCCAAACGAGCGGCCCCACGCCGTCGCTCGGTGGGCCGCGCCCGGTCGAGCTTCTGGGCAGCATCGTGCTGCTCGTGGCGGTGCTGAGGCTCGCGGTCGCGGGCAGGCTGCCGTACGGCAACGCGGGCGCCGCGCTGGGCGTCACGGCCGCGCTGCTCTGGACGATCATCTCCGGCTTCCGTGCGCTCGGCGCGCTCGGCATCGTCGATGAGACGCGCCCGCTCCACGCGCGATGGGGATTTTGGTTGGTGGTGCTCGACGTGCTGCTCGTCGTGCCGCTGCTCGGCGCCTATTCGCTGAGCGACCCGTGGGAGACCCACTACGGCGAAGTCGCACGCGAGATGCTGTCGCGCGACGACTGGATCTCGACCTGGTGGGCGCAAGAGAACTGGTTCTGGTCGAAGCCCGTCTTGGATTTTTGGCTGCAGGCCCTGTCGTTCTCGACCCTCGGCGTCGCCTTTCAGCCGGATCAGATGCTGGCGACCGCCAAGCTCGGCTTCGTGCCGCACCCGGAATGGGCGGCGCGGCTGCCCGTCTTCCTGTTGATGCTTCCGGCGAGCTACCTCGCCTACCGCGCCGTCGCGAAGCGCTTCGGGGCGCGCGCCGGTTTCCTGGGCGGGCTCGTGCTCGCGACGGCGCCGCATTGGTACGTGCTCGGACGGCAGAGCATGACGGACATGCCGTACGTGGCGCCGCTCACCGCCGCGCTTGCCTGCGCGATGCTCGCCCTCGGCACGGACCCGAAGCGCCGTGCCGCCGTC
>DASUGE010000533.1:0-6277 GCA_036274215.1 Polyangiaceae bacterium
CGTCGAGCTTCGCACCGGCAACGAGACGTCCGCCGACGACCGCTCCTACCTGACCTACACCGCGGCCATGCCCGTGAGTGAGAACGTCTGGGTAGAGCTAAGCTACAAAAATCTAGAATCGAATAGCCCGGCCGAGCACACCGACGCGGCGAGCGCGACCGTCGACTGGCGCTTCAAACGCGATTGGTCGCTGCGTACGGAGGCCGGCACGATCGGCACCGGTCTCGATCTGCTCTGGCAGTACCGTTACTGACGGCGCGCGGGCGGACAATGACGTAAGCTGCACGCTCACCCATGCGTGCTTTCGTCGGCTTCGGTCTGTCGGTCTTGGTGCTCGCAGCTGCAGCGTGTAGCGAGAAGCCAGACGGCACGGCCGGCGGTGACGGGAACGGCGCGCGTGGCGGTGCTACGGGTGGCGCCGGCGCGAGCGCCGGAGGCGCGGGTCGCGCGGCCCTCGGGGGAAGTGCGGGAGACCTGCCGACCGCCGGGGCGGCCGGGCTTTCCGGCG
Organism: Polyangiaceae bacterium; assembly: GCA_036274215.1. Classification (GTDB taxonomy): domain Bacteria; phylum Myxococcota_A; class Polyangia; order Polyangiales; family Polyangiaceae; genus PMG-095. Next base: position 509 of record DASUGE010000533.1, read on the forward strand.
CGGGGGCGGGTGGCGGCGCCGGCGCGGGCGGCAGCGCAGGCTCGGCGCCGCTCGCGGGAAGCGGTGGCAACGCGGGAGCTTTCGGTCCGGCAGGCGGCGCGAGTGCCGGCGGAGCCGCGAGCGGCGGCATGAGCGGCACGGGACCGAGCGCCGGGATGGCCGGCGCGGCGGGCGAGCCCTCGAAGTACGGCGCCAAGTATCCCTTCCCGCAGAGCCTGCGCTCCGCGAGCTGCAGCTACCCGACGACGGCGGACCCGAGCAAGGTGCGCGCCGCGTACGACGCGTGGAAGAAAGAGATCGTCACCTCGAACGGGGCCGGCGGACACCTTCGCACGCAGCGCCCGAACTCGCCCGGCGCGGAGACGAACTCCACGGTGTCCGAGGGCATCGCCTACGGGATGCTCATCGCAGTCTTCATGGACGACCGTGAGCTCTTCGACGAGCTCTGGAAGTACGAGCAGCTCTGGATCAACGGCAACGGCTTGATGGACTGGTACATCAATGCGGCCGGCACGTCGCGGCTCGGCACGGGCGGCGCCACCGACGCAGACGAGGACATGGCGTGGGCGCTCGTGATGGCCGACCGGCAATGGGGCGGGCAGGGAACGCTCGACAAGCCCTACCTCGAGCACGCGAAGACCTTGATCAAGGCCATCTGGGATCACGAGATCGATCACCAGAACAAAGACTTCTTGCTCGCCGGAGACAGCTGGCAAGGCAATCTCATCTTCAATGCGTCGTACTTCGCGCCGAACGAGTACCGCGTGTTCGGCGAGGTCACGGGCGACACGGCGGGTTGGGGCCGGGTGATCGACACGGGCTACACGATCCTCGCCAAGTCGTTGAACGCGCAGAGCAAGAACGCCGACAACGGCCTCGTCCCGGCCTGGTGCGATGCGAACGGCGCGCCGAAGTCTCCCGACAACGGGGGCGCCACGAACTACCAGTACGACTCGGCGCGCATCCCCTTCCGCATCGGCCTCGATTACTGCTGGAACGACGAGCCGCGCGCCAAGGATTACCTCGCGAAGGTAAGCCAATTCTTCGCCGGGGTCGGCGCGAGCAAGATCGTCGACGGGTACGATCTCGACGGCAAGCCGCACCCCGATCCCGACGCCGATCCGAACGGGCCCCAATCAGCGGTGTTCGTGGGAAGCGCGGCCGTGGGCGCCATGCACGACGCGACCTTCCAAACCTTCGTGACCGACGCCTACGACCTGGTCGCGACGGACGAGCTTCTCGCGCGGAGTCGCTACTACAACCATAGCTGGACGACGCTCACGCTCGGGATGCTCACCGGCGTGATGGGCGAGTACCCGGCGCCGTAACTTCGTCGAAGTCCACGCGCATCGAGTGATACGCGAGTTTTTCAGCGCGATGTTTTTGGGGCGGGGGCCCCAAAAACCAACGTGAAGACCAAATACGAGCCGGCGGATTTTTACGCCGCAGGTGTTCTTCGCAATTCAGCACGGAGCGTGACGTCAAAATGAGCAGGCACGCCTTGGTGGATGCGTTAGTTCTCTTGTCATGCGGTTGGAGTCGCGCCGCGACTTGCTTCGGCTCGGTGCGCTCAGCGCCGTGTCGGCGGTCGTGCCTGCGTGCTCGGACGCGAGCGGTGACGACGGAAGCTCCGCGGGCGACGGACTGACCGGCGCCGGCAAGGGCGGCCACGCCGGCAAGGCCGGGAGTGCCGTCACCGGGACCAGCGGCAAGCTCAACGGGACGGGTGGGGCTGGGGCGGCCGGCAAGAAAGGGCATGCCGGCATGAGCGGCACGGGCGGCACCGGCGCCGCCGGCGGGGCTCCGGGCATGAATCGGCCTGGGTTTCCTACGATCGGCTCCTGCGGCTCCTCGCTCCCGGCGCTCCCCGAGCCGAACGCGCTGGTCTCGATCCCGAAGCTTCCCGATCCGTTCAAGCTCGGCGCCGGGACGCGCATCACGACCAAGGCGGAGTGGGCCTGTCGACGCGCCGAGCTCAAGGCGCTCGCCGAGAAATACGTCTACGGGGTGATGCCGCCGAAGCCGGGGTCGGTGACGGCGATGCCGATGGGCAACAAGCTCTTCATCACCTGCACCGAGGGTGGGAAGAGCATCACCTTCTCGATCACGGTGAGCAAGCCGTCGAACAGAGCGGGCCCCGCACCCGCCATCATCGGCTTGAACGGCTCGAGCCTCGGCGGTGTTCCGGCGGGCATCGGTTCCATCACCTTCGACAACAACCAGCTCGCAGAGCAGGCGAACCAGACCTCGCGCAACAAGGGGCTCTTCTTCGAGCTCTACGGCACGGAGGTCGCAGGCAACAGCGCCTGTATCGCGTGGGCCTGGGGCGTGAGTCGCATCATCGACGCGCTTTCGCTCGTCGACATGGGCATCAATCCGGCACGTCTGGGCGTGACCGGCTGCTCGCGCAACGGCAAGGGGGCGCTCGTCGCCGGGATCTGGGACGATCGCATCGCGCTCGCGCTGCCCGAGGAATCCGGCTCGGGCGGCGTGAGCTGTTGGCGCGTCGCCGAGCAGGAGAATCTGGAGCAGCCGAGCGGCGTGCAGACCGCGAGGGAGATCGTGGAAGAGAACGTGTGGCTGTCGACGGCGTTCGAGACCTTCGCGCGCGGCGACATCACGAAGCTCCCCATCGACCAGCACGAGGTGATCGCGATCCGCGCGCCGTTGCCGATCCTCATCATCGAGAACAGCTCGCAGCTTTGGCTCGGGCCGAGAGCCTGCTACGCGGGCGGGCGGGCGGCGTCAGCGGTGTGGACGGCGCTCGGTCGGCCCGACACCATGGGCTTCTCGCAATACGGCGACGGCAGCCACTGCGCGTTCCAGACGCAGAACTCGGGACCGCACGTGACCGCTTTCTGCAAGCGCTTCCTGCTCGGCGACGAGAGCGTCGACACCGCGTTCGTCGGCGTGCGCTCCGACGACAGGAACGGCGCGACCGCCGGCTACGAAGACTGGGTCGACTGGGATACGCCGGCGCTCAGCGACTAGTGCCGGTCGGCTTGCTCTTCGGAGCGCTGCTCGTGGGGCTGGGGGCCGGAACGGAAGGGCGCTGCTCGGTGCTCTCGCCTTCGAGCGGGTAGCCGTTCGCCTTCCAAACCAGGATGCCTTCGTCGAGCACCGCGGTGTGCTTGTAGCCCTTCCCGCGCAGCGCATCGACGACGGCGCCGGACGCGTGATGCGGGCAGGCGCAGTAGGCGATGACCCACGTGCCGTCGTTCGGGATGCGCTCGAGCTCCGCCGCCTGGTAGTACGGCGCCGAGATCGCGCCTGGGATGTGATACGCGACCCAATCCGCCGGGGTGCGCGCGTCCACGATCACGATGCGCCGTCGCTGGTCGAGCGCCTTCTTCACCTCCGCGGCGGGGACGAAGCGCTCGTCACGCAGCGTGAACACCGGGGGGCGCCCCTTTGGGTTGATCACGACCGGAAGATTCTTCGGCACGGGGGAGATCGGGGCGGCCGAGGGGGGCGGGGCGGCCGTGCCCCCGCTCACGAGAAACGTCACGACGTCTTCGATGGCCGCCACGCTGAGCTTGCCGCTGAACGCCGGCATCGGCGTCGGGGCCCGCCCGTTCGTGATCGCGTAGCGCAAGAACGCCGGGCTCGCGGCCGCGCGGAGCTCGGGGTTGTGAAGCGAGAGCGCCGTCTTGCGCTCCGTTTCGGTGCCGTGACAGCTCGCACACTCCGCTTGGTAGACGGCGGCTCCCTGCGTGGCGTTGCCGTGTGCGGCGCCGCCGGGCAGCGGACGAACCGCGGGGCCACGCGCCCGCAGGAACGCGACGATCGCGCCGATCGCCGAGTTGTCGAGCGGCCCGCCGCGGTCCTTGCCGTACGCGCCCATGGCCGTGCTCGGACGACCCACCTGGATGGCCTTGGCGATGAACGCGTCGTCCGCGCTCTCGAGGAAGGTCCGGGTCACGAGCGAGGGCGCGTTGTCGGCGGCGTACCCGGTCGCGTCCTTGCCGTGGCAAAGCTCGCAGTAGCGAAGGTAAAGGGCCGCACCCGTCTGCACGAGCTCGTTGCTGGGCGGCGTCGCGCTGGCGGACGCGCTCGGAGTCGAGGTGGCGCCCGCGGGTCCTCCGCCCGGACCCGCGCGCCGGGAGCAGGCGGGGAGGGACAGAGCGAGACCAAGCGTGAGGGCGGCGAATCCGAGAAGCGAGCGCATCGAGGTGTCGCCCACGGGGGACGCCGGGGAACGATAGCCGAGGCCGGGGATCTCGGTATAATGAGCGCGCACCCATGGGAAGCGTCAGCCCCATCCACTGGCTCATCGTCGCGGTGGTGTTGCTCATGCTCTTCGGACCGAAGACGCTGTCGAAGGTCGGGAAGACCGCAGGCCGCACCGTGCGGACGGGCCTGAAGGTGAAGCAAAGCCTGACGGACGTGCCGAACCAGGTGCTCGGCGACATCACGCGCGACGTGACGCGCCCGCCGAAGAGCTGAAGCGCTGCGGCTCCCCGGCCGCGCTCCGTGTCCGGCTTCCCACGCGCGCACGGGTCTAACTCCCGTAAGTAGCGGAGTTTACGTCTCTTTAGGCAGGGAACGGCGCTTGCTCAGGAAGCAAGCATGCTGCTCATCGCTCTCCTGCCCGCTGCCCTCGCTCTCGTGCTCTTCGCCGCGACCCTGGGGCTCGGCGATCGGGCGAGCAACCGCCTCACGATCCTCCCACCCGCTCCGACTGAGCACTGATAACCCGTTCATGTAGGTTTCTTGGATCCTGGTGAACACTTGGTTTTTACTAGGAGTTCCCGTAGTCCGCATTATTGACAGAGGCAGCCGTCGGCCCGTAGGTTCGGGCTGTCCAGTGGGAAATAGTGGGGCTGAGTGTCAGCCCGGCCCAACCACTGGCAGCCACCCACCACCAGCCGATGTTCCGCGGGCACTTCATGCACAGCGTCGATGCGAAAGGTCGCATCAGCCTGCCCGTGCGCTTTCGCGAGCTGATCGGCGGGAGCGGCGACGCGCGCATCGTGCTCGCGCCCGATCTCTTCGATCCGTGCTTGCAGCTCTACCCGCTCAAGGCGTGGGAGGCGTTCGAGCAGCGGGTGATGGAGATGCCGAGCCTCGCGCGGAACACGGTGAGCTTCCGGCGTCGCTACGTGTCGGCGGCCGTCGAGTGCGAGCTCGACGGCGCGGGCCGCGTGCTCGTGCCGCCGCCGCTGCGCGAGAAAGCGCGGCTCGAGAAGGACGCGGTGTGGGCCGGCATGGGGCAGCACCTCGAGCTCTGGGCGAAGGCAGAGTGGGAGCGCGCGCTCGAGATGACGCCGGAGCAAGAAGCCGAGCTTCGCTCCGCCCTGGAGCAGGTCAGACTATGATGGCCGCGCACCGGATCGACAGCGAGCCGCCGTTCCTTCACGCCCCCGTGATGCTCGGCGAGGTGCTCGCGGCGTTCGCGGAGCTCGCGGACGGGGTCCTGGTCGACGTGACGGCGGGCGGCGCGGGTCATTCGTCGGCGCTGCTGCGGGCGCTCCCGGGCGTGCGCCTGTACGCCTTCGATCGCGATCCGCGCGCCGTGGCGGCGGCGAGCGCCGCGCTCGCGCCGTTCGGCGAGCGTGCCACCGTGACGCACGCTTCGTTCGCGGAGGTGGGCGAGCATCTCGACGCGGCCGGCGTGACGCGCATCGACGGCTTGCTCGCCGATCTCGGCGTGAGCTCCGAGCAGCTCACCGACGCGAACCGCGGCATGAGCTTTCGCAACGCGGGACCGGTCGACATGCGCATGGACCCGACGCGCGGCGAGACGGCGCGCGACCTCATCGAGCGCGT
>DASUGE010000534.1:0-10229 GCA_036274215.1 Polyangiaceae bacterium
GACGACGAGCGTCGTGGGACCGGCGTCGCGCACGGAAATGCCGAGCGCCTCGAGACCCGCGCGCATGTGTCGCGTGTCGTCGCTGTGCAGCACGCCCTCGAGCGTGCTCTCGCCCTCGGCGAGCGCGGCGAGCACGAGCGCACGATTGGTGATGCTCTTCGACCCCGGAACGCGCCAGACGAGCTCGGGAGCGCGCGGGAGCGCCGTCAACGCGAGCGGGCCGTTCGGAATGCCGCTCATGATGCACCGCACAGGGAGTAAGCCGTCGGACGCGCAGCGCGACAGACCTGCGCCGCGCGATCGCACACGAAGGAGACGCACTCGTTGTCCTGCGTGCAGCGCGGTCCGCCGAAATTCGTGGCTCTCTTACACACACCGTCCTCGAGATCGCAGTAGGAGCCGAGCCCGCACTCCGGGTTCAAGAAGCGCTGCTCGCACGAGTCACCCTCGGCGGTCGCCGGCTCACAGGTACCGGTTTCTCCCTGCTCGACCGCCGTGCAGTAGAGCCCGGCATCGCAGGTCGAGACGTCGCCCAGCGGGTACGGGCACCCCTCGCCTTCCTTCAACATGCGGATCGTCCTGCACACGCCCGCAACGCACAGGCTCGAGCCTTCGCCGGCGGGCGGCGCGCATTGGCCGTCCGTCTCGCAGCGCCGGCCTTCCTCGACCGTGCCGATCACGACCTTGCAGCTTGCCTCTTGATCGGCGCGCAGCAGGGTTAGCTCCTCCCAGTCCGCGTAGCAGACGTCGTGGGCGCGCTGGTGCGCGGCGAGGCACGGCTCCTCCGACGACGCGTCGTACGTCACGATACCGGCGGCCGCGAGCTGCGCCGACGGCGTGCACACGGCCTGAATGAACGAGCTCACGCACGCCTCCTCATCGAAGGTTCCCTGCTGTTCGCAGCACGGACGCGCACTTTCACACAGACGAGCCGCAAATGCGTTGCAAGACGTCTGCACCTCTTCGAGCGTTGCGTTCGAGCCCGAGCCTTTGCCACGGGCTTCCGCGGGCTCGGACCCGCAGCCGAGCGACGCGACGAGTGAAAGCGCGGCCAGCGAAAGCGCCGACCCGCTCCGGAGAAAAGCCATTCCGGCGAGGATAACACCGAGCGACGCGGTCGCGCCCCGTCCCGAAGCGAGACCGAGCGCGGCCGACTGCGCTCGGATGGTCCCCCGAGAGCCCGGTGTTCAGGGTCGCCGTAGCGGCGCGCGGAGCGGCCGCAGCAGAACGGCGTGCTCCCGTCGCGGTCGCTTCGCGAACGCCTGCTGGGTCGGCGCGTGCACGTGCGGCCGGTGCTGGGACGCCACCGCGACGACCTCGAGCCGCGCTGCCGGCGCGAGCCCCCGCACGAGATCGTCCGTGTAGACGGCCTGGCTCGCGAGCACCGAATCGGCGAGCACGAGCACGGCCGCGCCGTCCCGCGCGAGGACACGACCCATCTCTTTCATCGCCGCGCCGAACTCGCTCCGGAAGCGCGCGAGCGCGTGACTGAACGACACGCCGCGTGCGTGCCGCCGCGCTCCCATCTCGTGCTCCTCGAAGCGATCCTCCGGCAGGTCGAGCCAGCGCAGCCGGTCGCGGTGATGCACGACGTAGTCGTAGACACCCGGGTACGGCGGCGAGCTCAGGACGAGATCCACGACGCCGTCCCCCACGTCGCGGAGGTTTCGCGCGTCGCCGTGGATCACGCCCGCGAGCGGCGCGCCACTCGGTAAAAGCTCGGCGGCTTGCCCCAGACGACGCACCAATTCCTCGGCCTTTCGGAGGAAAAACCGCGTCGTGTAGCCCGCCGAGACGCGCTTCGGTCCCTCGGCGCGACCGGTGTCGCCCGCGCGCACGCTCACCTTGGTCAGCATCGCGGACAGCACGAGCAGGAGCGCTCGACGAACGGGCTCCATCTCGACGTGCTCGATGCCGTCACGCAAGCCGTCGAGCTCGAGCAAGACGTGCGGCTCGAAGAGCTTCGTGTCGACTTCGTCGTAACGGCGCGTGGCGCCCACGCGTTGCAGACGCCGCCCGTTCGCGTGGTCGACCACGCGGCGCGCGAGGGGGACCAGGCGCGCGACCCAGCGTGCACCCGGCGCGTTCGCCTTGAGACCGCTGAGCTCGATGGCGAGCGGATTCACGTCGTTGCCGAGCGCATGGCGGCCGAGCAGGCGCGCTTCCACGAGCACGGTGCCGCTGCCGCAAAAAGGGTCGAGCACGCGCCCGCCCGGCTTCGAAAAGCCTTCGATCAGGCCGCGCGCCGTGTCCGGATGAAGGCGCGCGGGGTAGCTGTGAAAGCCGTGAACGTGGGCTTGCGTCGCGTCCTCGTCCGCAACGACCGCGAGTGCCGCGGAGAGCGCGCGCTGCTCCTCCGGGGAGCCGCCGCTGAGCTCGACCTTGCCGCCCACGTGCGACAGCGCGCGGCGGTCGCGCTCGCGTCGTTGCGGCGGTAAAGCCTCTTTGGCGCGACGTTTCGCAGCGTGACTCGACGCGTTTTTCCGCGCGAGCCTGAGACCCGCGCCGCTCGCCTGGCCCTTAGCCGATGCCACGGAGCAGCGTCGCTTCCTTCACGCGGCGCACGCCGAGCGCGAACGCCGCCGTGCGCATCGAGCATTTGAGCTCGTCCATCGTCGTCGCGAGCGCGCGGAACGCGTCGACCATGTGCCGCTCGAGCATCGCGTTCACGTGCTCCTCCGACCATTTGAGCTTCTGCGTGTTCTGCGTCCACTCGAAGTAGCTCACGGTGACGCCGCCCGCGTTCGCCCAGATGTCCGGGATGCACACGATGCCGCGCTCCGAGAAGATCTGGTCGGCCTCGGCCGTCGTGGGGCCGTTCGCGGCTTCGAGCACGTATTTGGCGCGCACGTCGCGGGCATTGCCTTCGTGGAGCACGTGGCCGAGCGCCGCGGGCACGAGCACGTCGCACTCGACCGTGAGAAGGTCGTGGTTCGAGATCGCCTCGGCGCCGGGAAACTCGATGACGCTGCCGGTCGTCTTGGCGTGCGCGAAGAGCGCGGGGATGTCGAGCCCGTCGCCCTTGAAGACGCCGCCCTTGAGATCGCTCACCACGACGATGCGCGCGCCGCGCTCGTGGAGCAGGCGCGCGAGCCAGCTGCCGACGTTGCCGAAGCCTTGAATCGCGAAGCTCGTGCCTTCGAGCTTCTTGCCCGCCGCGGCGAGCACCTCGCGAATCGCGAACAAGCAGCCGCGTCCCGTCGCCGCGTCGCGCCCGAGCGAGCCATGAAGAGCGAGCGGCTTGCCCGTGACGACCGCGGGCGAGAAGCCGCGCCGGCGGCTGAATTCGTCGAAGAACCAGCCCATCACCTGGGCATTCGTGTTCATGTCGGGCGCGGGAATGTCCGTGTCGGGGCCGATCACGGGCGAGATCTGCTCGACGAAACGCCGCGTCAGCCGCTCGAGCTCGCGCACGGAGAGCTGCTTCGGATCGACCTGGATGCCGCCCTTGGCGCCGCCGAACGGCACGTCGACGACGGCCGTCTTCCACGTCATCAGGCTGGCGAGCGCGCGCACCTCGTCGAGATCGACGTCGGGGTGGTAACGCAGGCCGCCCTTGAACGGACCGCGCGAGTCGTCGTGCTGCACGCGGTAGCCGATGTAATGACCGAGCTGACCGTCATCGAGCTCGATGATGAGCTCGACGCGGAGCTCCCGGCTCGGCGTGAGCAGCGCCGTGCGCAGGCGCTCCGGCAGCGCCAAGAGATCGAACGCGCGCTCGAGGTACTGATTGGTCGTTTGAAAGGCGTTCATGCTCATCGATCGATCATCCTCTTTAGCTCGGCGTCGCTCAGCACGTGATCCGCCGCGCGGGCGAGAGCGAGGATCCGCTCGACGCGCTCCTCGCTCGGGGCGATGCCACGGGCGGTGAGCCACGCCTCCACGTTCGCTCGGCCGGAGAGCGGCCCGACGCAGACCTGTTGGGCGCGGCCCACGATCGCCGAAGGTACAGCACCGTAGACCCGGTCGCAGAGCCAATCCGCTTTTTGCGCGGCTTTTTGGATGGCGGCGGCGTGCACGCCCGTCGCCGTACGGAACGCCGCGTCGCCGAGCAAGGGGTGAGTGGCCGGCACCTCGACGCCGAGCACGCGCGCCGCGACGCGGCAGTACTCGACCGCCGGCATCAGGTCGGTCGGCCAGCGACCGAGCAGCGCGAGGTTCAGCATCAGGAGCTCGAGCGCCGTATTGCCGGCGCGCTCTCCCAAACCGAGCGCCGTCCCGTGCACGCGATCGGCGCCGGCTTCGAGCGCCGCGAGCGCATTCGGGAGCGCGAGCCCGCGATCGGCATGACCATGCCAGTCGAGCGCGACGCGCGAGCCGTGCTCCGCGACGACCCCGCGCGTGAACGCCATCAAGCGCCGCACGCCGTCGGGAGTCGCGTGGCCGACCGTGTCGCACAAGCAGAGCCGCGTGGCGCCCGCGTCGAGCGCGGCGCGGAAGAGCTCGCGCAGCGTCTCCGGGTGCGAGCGCGTCGTGTCCTCGGTGACGAACGCCGCCTCGAGCCCCGCTTTCACGAGCATGCCGAGCGCGCCGGCGGTCCGCTCCCGAACGAGCGCCGTGCTCCAGCCTTCGACCTCGGCACGGATGGCGCTCGAGCCGACGAACGCATGTCCCTCGAGCGCGCTGCCCGTGCGCTCGGCGAGCTCGACGATGGCGCGCATGTCGCCCACGAGCGTGCGCCCGGCGACCACCACGCGCAGATCCAGCCGGATCGCCTGCTTCGTGAGGCGCGCGATCGCATCGAACGCGGCGCTCGACACGACGGGCATGCCGAGGTTCACGCTGCGCACCCGGGCGCGCGCCATCGCGCTCAAGAGCTCGCTGCGCTCGTCGAGCGACGGCTGGCGCACGACCGTGCTCTGCAGGCCGTCGCGCAGCGTGTCGTCGAGCAGACTGAACGGACGCTCGGGCGCCGCGCCCCGCTCGGGGGCGTTCCAGTCGTAGATGAGGGCGTCGCGCTCGGACACGGGGTTACGGGTTAGATGCCGAGCCCGTGGGGCGAAGGCTGCCGGGCATGCAGGAGATGCTACCCTACGCGCCCCTTGCCGAGCGAAGCGACGCGAAAGCTCATCCAAACCCGCCTCAGCGCGGAGATCGGACGCATCGAGCGCCAGGCGCCGACTCGCGTCGCGCTCGTGTACCCGTCGCCGTACCGCGTCGCGATGAGCTCGCTCGGCTTCCAGAGCATTTACGGCGCGATCCAACGCTTGCCCGGCTTCGCCTGCGAGCGCGCGTTCTTGCCCGACGGCGGTGACGAAGCGGGCGCCGTCATCGAGCGACCGGTCAGCTACGAGGGCCTGCGCGATCTCGGCGATTTCCCGATCCTCGCCGTGAGCGTCGCCTACGAAATCGAGCTCGCCGGCCTCGTGCGCCTGCTCGACGCCGCCGGCATTCCGGCGCTGCGCAGCGAGCGCGACGAGCGCGCCCCGTTCATCCTCGCGGGCGGCCCCCTCACCTTCTCGAACCCGCTCCCGCTCTCGCCGTTCGTCGACGCCATCGTCATGGGTGAAGGCGAAGGCGTCGCCGAGCGCTGCCTCGAGCACCTCCGCGACGCGCGCTCACGCCGCGACGCGCTCGAAGCGCTCGCCAAAGAGCCGCACGTCTTCGTGCCCGCGCTGCACGGCGACGTGCTCCCCGCCCCCGGTCGCTGCTCCGACGACGAGCTCCCGGCCTCGAGCGTGATCCGCACGCCGCACACCGAGCTCTCGAGCATGTTCCTGATCGAGGCCGAGCGCGGCTGCTCGCGCGGCTGCACCTACTGCGTCATGCGCCGCTCGACGAACGGCGGCATGCGCCTCGTCGACAAAGAGACGATTTTCGCGAAAATCCCCGCCGACACGCGCAAAGTCGGCCTCGTGGGCGCCGCCGTCAGCGACCACCCGAAGATCGTCGAAATCGTGCGCACCCTCGCCGAGCGGGGCCTCACCGTCGGCCTCTCGAGCCTCCGCCCCGACCGCCTCAAAGACGAATTCGTCGAAGCGCTCAAGCTCGCCGGCTACAAAACGCTCACGACCGCGCTCGACGGCCCGAGCGAGCGCCTGCGCGACCTCATCGAGCGCCGCGGCCGCGAGCCGCACTACCTCCAAGCGGCCGAGCGCGCGCGCAAGCACGGCATGGACTGCCTGAAGCTCTACCTCATGGTCGGCCTCCCCGGCGAAACCGACGCCGACATCGACGAGTGCGTCAAATTCGTCGCCGACCTCTCGCGCATCATCCCCATCGCCCTCGGCGTCGCCCCCTTCTGCTCCAAACGCAAGACCCCACTCGACGGCATGCCCTTCGCGGGCGTCCGCACCGTCGAATCGCGCCTGAAACGCCTCCGCACCGGCCTCAAAGGCCGCGCCGACGTGCGCCCCACGAGCGCGCGCTGGGCGTGGGTCGAGTGGGTGCTCGCGCAAGGCGGCCCGCCCGAAGGCATCGCCCTCGCAAAAGCGACCCGCGCGGGCGGCTCGTATGCGGACTACAAGCGCGCGTTCGCCGAGCTCGGCCACACGCCGGACGGCGCCGGGTACACGGGGCTCGCGACACCGCTCGCGCCGGAGCGACTCAAGTTGAAGCGACAGCTATCGATCGTCGGCTGACGATCCTGTTTTGGGGGCCGAGGTTGGCCGAGGTAGCTCGGCGGACGGCAGAGGCTGAAAAGCATTGCCGGGGCACGCAGTGCGCGACGGCAGACTAGCGCCCCTAAGCGCGATCGCAGTCCGTTCGGCGATTGGCTGAGGACGCTGGACCGAGAAACCAGGGCGCGCATTCAGGCCAGGATCCTGCGCTTCGAGCTCGGCAATCTGGGGGATCACAAGCAAGTCGGCGCGGGGGTCTGGGAGGCCCGCTTGACGTTCGGTCCCGGATACCGAGTCTATTTCGGCAGAAGCGGGTCAGAAATAATCCTGCTCCTGCTAGGCGGGGACAAGGTCTCGCAACGCAAAGACATCAAGCTGGCGCAACAGCACTGGACGACGTACCTGAAGGAGACCCGACATGGCGCGAAGAAGTAAGGAATGGAACGAAGGCCTTGCGGAAGACTTGCAGGACGCTGACTTCGCGCGTCAGTTTCTAGCTGCTGCAGTCGAAGACGGGATCCCGCTGAAAACGGCCCTCGCCAAAGTGATTCGAGCACGAGGCGTGAAGGAATTCGCCGAGAAGGTCGGCATGCCTAGCCCCAACGTCTTGCGCGCGATCAACCCCAAACACAACCCGACCCAGGAAACCTTGGAACGGCTTTTACGGCCATTCGGTCTCCGGATCGGTCTTGCCGACATAAAACACCGACGCAGACGGCCCGCCGCGTAGGGCTCCTTCGCCGACTACAAGCTGGACGGCAGAGGCTGAAAAGCATTGCCGGGGCACGCAGTGCGGTCAGGGAAACAGCGTTCCATTCTCGAGCTCGGCGACGAGCCTCTCGACGCTCAGGATCTCGATGCCGTCGGGTGTCGCGCCGACCTCGCCGCTGGCGGAGACGAGCACGCGACGCTTCAAACCAGCGAGGCCTTCCACGGCGCGCAGGCCGACGAAATGATCGGAACGCACGCGCTTGCCCGCCTTCACTTCCAGCGCCACGGAGGTCTTGCCGGCAACGAGCAGAAAGTCGACTTCCGTGTTCCGCGCCTCGGCGGGCGACCAGTAGTAGATCTGGTGCGGGGGTAGCTTCTTGAGATCCGCGTACAGCCTGAGCAGCATGAAGACGAACCCCTCGAGGAGCGCACCTTGCTCGTCCGCCGCAGCCGGACCCCGCGCGCCCTTCAGCGTGCGCACGAGACCCGGGTCGATAAAGTAGAGTTTCGGGTGCTTCCTTTCGCGAACGCGGAGCTTGCCCTCGTATGCTTCGAGGCGAGTGGCGAGCAGCGTGTCCTCGAGGATCGAGAGATATTCGAGCACCGTCGTCCGTGCGACACCGGCGTCGCGCGACAGGCCCGCGGCGTTCAGCACCTGACCGTGAAATAACGCAGCGACCGGAAGAAACCGGGCATAGCCGGGCAGGTTTCGCACCAACGCCTCGGCCTGAATTTCTTCCTTCATGTACGTGTGAACGTACGCTTCGAGGGTGTCGTCCGGATCTTCCGCAGTCCACACCACCGGCAAGCTGCCGGACGAAAGGACGCGCTCGATGGAGAAATCGGTTCCCAGCTCCGCGGGCGACAGCGGGAACATCGTGCGACGCACGGCCCTGCCACCAAGAAGGTTCACCCCTGCGCGTTTCAGCTTGCGCGCGCTGGAGCCGGTGAGCGCAAACTTGAGGCGCCGCGTCTCGATCTGCCGGTGCACCTCGTTGAGGAGGGACGGAAGCCGCTGCACTTCGTCGACGACCACCCAACTGCCATCGCGAGCGGAGCCGAGCTCACGCTCGAAGGCCGCTGCGTCCGCCAGGTAGCGCTGGTAGCGCGCTTCCTCGAGGAGATCGATGCGCAGGGCGTCGGCGAAGTGCGCGCTGAGCCAAGTCGTCTTCCCAGTGCCCCGGGGCCCGAGCAAGAGGAACGTCCCTTTGGGCGGCTCGAGCAGGCGCGAAAACATGTCGTCATATTGCGCCGCAAAATGACGACATGCTATACGTATACTAAAGCGCAGTACTTTCCAATGGTTACAGCGCGTAACCCGCCCTAATACTGATGCGTCATTACTCCGCGTCGCCTGCGACGAGGGTCGGCGTCGTGCCGAGCGTCACGAGCTTCTGCACGCTGTCGTCGCCCTCGTTTGCTTCGACGAGGCCGAGCCGTGCGCGCAGCTCGCGATCGAGGAGGTGCGTCGGGCGTACGTTGCCGAGCGCGGCCATCAGGTTGCGGCGGACGTTCGGGTTTTCGGCTTCGAGCGTCGCGAGCAGCGCCTTCACGCGCTTGCGCTGGAGCTGCTCCTGCGAGCCGCAGAGATCGCACGGGATGATCGGGAAGCCTTTTTCCTCGGCGAACGCGGCGAGGTCGGGCTCGGCGGCGTACACGAGCGGCCGAATCACGACGTGCTTCCCGTCGTCCGAGCGCAGGCGCGGCGGCATTGCCTTGGTCTGTCCGGAGAAGAACAGGTTCAAGAGCAGCGTCTCGATCACGTCGTCGCGGTGGTGGCCAAGCGCGATCTTGGTCGTGCCGAGGCGCGTCGCGGTCGTGTAGAGGATGCCGCGGCGCAAGCGCGAGCAGAGCGAGCAGGTCGTCTTGCCCGCCGGGACCTTCTCCTTCACGACGGAGTAGGTGTCTTCCTCGACGATCTCGAACTCGTAGCCTTCGCGACGGAAGTACTCGGGCAGGAGGGTCTTCGGGAAGCCGGGATGGCCCTGGTCGACGTTCACCGCGACGAGCGAGAACTCGAAGGGAGCCCGGCGCTGGATCTCGCGCAAGAGGTAGAGGAGCGCGTGCGAGTCTTTGCCGCCGCTCACGGCCACCATCACGCGATCGCCGGGCTCGAGCAGCGCGAAATCGTGGCTCGCACGGGCGAGCTGGGTCATGAGTCGGTGCTCGACGCGGTCCATCGCGCCCCCTTTTTGGCTCGGAAGCCGGCGCGCGGCAAGCGGGCGGCCCGGGCGAGCACTGCGCCCGGGGCGGTGATAGAACCTCCCGCGTGAGCTTTTCGCAGATCGCGCAGGTCGTCATCATCGTGCTCGCCGGACTCGGCGTGTACGGCTTCGTGCTGACGGCGCGCGACGGCGAGACGCGCCGGGCCTGCACCGCGCTCTGCGCCCTGAAGCCCGACTACGCGGCGCGTAACCGCACGGCCCCCGACTTCGAGCTCACGGGACTCGACGGGCGCCCGGTGCGGCTCTCGAGCTACCGCGGCAAGACGGTCATTCTGCACTTCTGGACGAAGACGTGCCGCCCCTGCCTCGAGGAGCTGCCGCACATCGCGAGCCTCGCGAAGGCGCTGCGCCCGTTTTCGAACGACATCGCGCTCGTGACGATCACGACGGACGAGAGCGCCGAGGACGCGCGCGCGACGCTTCAATCGGTCGTGGGCGCGACCGATCCCTTCACCGTGCTCATCGATCCGGACGGCGACAAAGTCGTCGGCGGCAAGTACGGCACCAAGCTCTTCCCGGAGACGTGGTTCATCGACAAGTCCGGCGTCATCCGCGCGCGCTTCGACGGGCCGCGCGATTGGGAAGGCGCGCTGCCGCGCGATCTCGCGCAGACGCTCTCCGCGCCGATCCCGTGCGAGGTCACGTATTCCGCGGGACAGCCGACGGGACCCCTCGCCGGCCTCTGCAGCGACGTCGCGCCGGGCAGCTGACGCGCGCTTCGCGCGAGCGCCTC
>DASUGE010000535.1:0-3024 GCA_036274215.1 Polyangiaceae bacterium
GAGGGTGAACGGCTTGACCAACGGCAGCCGCACCGGGCAAGCGCGCACCGTCACGGCGCGCAGCGAGAGGTGCGCCGCCCCGAACGGCGGATTACTGGCGCTGCCGGCGACGTAGACGACGCCCACGCGCACGCTCGGCGAAAACCACGCGTCGCGGTCGAGCAGCGCATCGAGCCCCACCGCGGCACCGAATGCTGGAAACGGCGCGACACCGAAGTCGAGACGTCCGCCGGCGAAGGCGCCCCCGCGGAAGCGCAGCGGTTTGCTCGGCGGCCGCGCGCGCGCCTCCGCCGCAGGACGAGGCGCGGGACGCTCCGGCTGCTCCACGGCGGGCGCCACGACCGGAGCCGCAGCGGGCGTCTCGCCCGTCGCGGGCGAAGCCTGCGTCAGCTCCGTCGCCTCGGGCCGCGCTGGCTCGGGCAGGAGCGCGCCGCTCAAGAGCAGCCCCGCCATGATCGCCATCGACGTCGTGACGTCCTCGCAGCGCGCCGCCGGAACCTCGCGCGCAAAGCGCTCCCCGCTTCGAAAGCGCACGCTGAGCGTCCCGCTCGCGAGCTCACCCTCCGGCACGAGGCGCACGTCGAAGGCGAGCTCCGCATCGTCGGATACGAGGGACGCAAACGCGGCGCGCGTGCGAATCGCCTCCAAAAATGCCGGGCGTCCCGGGCACACGTCCGGCGCCGAGTAGCTCACCGCGTACGTGCGCGCTTCGGCGGCGTGCGCCGTCCCGGTCGCGACGAAAGCCGCGCACGAGACCGAGAGCGCGAGCCGCACCCGAGAGCCCGCGACACCGTTCACGCGCCTACTCGTACCACACGCCGAGCTCCGCTCCTCGCGCCCGAGCTCTCGAGACCACGCCTAATGCAGTATCACGCACTGCCCCGGCACGTCAGGCAGGAGGCAATCCATGCCGCAAGCACAGATGGATTCGCCCTCACAGGTGCCGCCGACGCACTCGCGATCCGACCAGCAGCCGTCGGGGCTCGGCGCCACGCACTTGCCGCTCAAGCACGTGCGCGATTCCTTGCAGTCTCCGTCGTCGCGACAGCAGTCCGCATCCTTCGGCACGCACGTGCCGGGCTCGTCGAACCCATCACAGTCGGCGGCGCACGGGCAAACCCACATGCCCGAGCAAACCTCGTCGTTTCCGCACTGATCGTCGCCCCAGCAGCCGCGAGCGTCGTCGTCCTTGCAGACGCCGGCGATGCAGTGGTGGTCCTGGCAATCGCCGTTGCCGGAGCAGCAACTGTCGCTCACACACGAGTTGTCGACGCTGACCATCCAGTGGTCATCGACGCACGTGGCCGTCGTGAGCGGCCCGGAGGGACACTCGTCGTACTCGCAGGGGGTCTGTGGCACCGAGCAGACGCTGCAGGCCGAGCCGTCCGCGGGGACCTCGAACGGACAGAGCGGTGCCGCGCAGGGCGGACACTGCGGCGGGCCCCACGCGCCGTCGGAACACGTATGCGAGCATGCGCAGCATCCGCCTTCCGAGCAGGTATCGCCGTCGTCCCCGCACGCTCCGTTCGTGACGCACGGGAACGAGCCCGCCGTCCCCGACGTGCCGCCGTTCGCCGTACCGCCGCTACCTCCGCTGGCCGGGTTGCCCGCCGTTCCGGCGTCGCCCGCCGTGCCGCCCGTCGTCCCGCTCGTCCCTCCGGTCGCGGCGCCGCCTTTGCCGCCCTTGCCGCTGCTGCCGCCGCGCGCCGTGCTCCCACCCCTACCCGCCTGCGTACCGCTCGAGCCGCCGGTTTGGCTCATATCGCCACCGGTTGCGCCGCTGCCGCCCTTGCCCGTCCCGCTCGTGCCGCCGTCTCCCGAGGCTCCGCCGGTTCCGCCCTTTTGCTCGCCGCTCTCGAAGGTCGCGCCCGAGCATCCGACCGCCCAAACGACCGCCATCACGGCGAGTACCGCCCCCGATGTCGAATTCCTCAGTGCCATGTAAAGACCCTCTCGACACAGCGTGCCCGGAGGCTCGCTTCCGTGCAACCCGCGCCCGCCTCCGTGGTAGACGGCGCACCATGTCCCACAAGATCGTGCTCCTCCCCGGCGACGGCGTCGGACCCGAAGTCGTCGCCCAAGCTCAGGCCGTGCTCGAAGCCGTGACGCGCCGCTCCGGAACGTCCCTCACCTTCCAAACTTGCTTGATGGGCGGGATCGCCATCGACGAAACGGGCGAGGCGCTGCCGCAGGAAACGCTCACGGCATGCCAGGGCGCGGACGCGGTGCTGCTCGGCGCCGTAGGTGGGCCGAAGTGGGACAACCCCAAAGCGAAGACCCGCCCGGAGATGGGACTGCTCGCCATCCGCCGCGGCCTCGGCCTCTACGCGAATCTGCGCCCCGTGCGCGGCTACGCGGAGCTCCTCGCTTCCTCGCCGCTCAAGCCCGACCGCGTGGAAGGCGTGAACCTCCTCGTCGTGCGCGAGCTCACGGGCGGCCTCTACTTCGGCGCGAAGTACCGCGAAGACACCCCCAAGGGCGTGCGCGTCGTCGACACCCTCGAGTACCACCAATTCGAGATCGAGCGCATCGTGCGGCTTGCCTTCGAGATCGCGCGCGGCAGGAAGAAGAAGCTCACCTCCGTCGACAAGGCGAACGTCCTCGAGTCGTCGCGGCTCTGGCGCGAGACGGCCACCGAGGTCGCGGCTCGCTTCTCCGACGTGACGCTCGAGCACCAGCTCGTCGATTCCTGCGCGATGCGCCTCGTGACCGCGCCCGGCAGCTTCGACGTCATCGTCACCGAAAACATGTTCGGCGACATCCTCTCCGACGAGGCGGCCGTCCTTACCGGCTCACTCGGCATGCTCCCGAGCGCATCGCTCGGCGACGGCAAGCTCGGCCTGTACGAGCCGATCCACGGCTCGGCGCCCGACATCGCGGGCAAGGGCATCGCCAACCCGCTCGGCACGATCCTGAGCGCGGCCCTCTTGCTGCGACACAGCCTCGGACTCGAGGCCGACGCCGCGCGCATCGAGCGAGCCGTCGAAAAGGCGCTCGCGAAGGGCGCCCGCACCCGGGACCTCA
>DASUGE010000536.1:0-3339 GCA_036274215.1 Polyangiaceae bacterium
CCCCGGGTGCGCTCACGTGGAACGCGTCACTCACCGACAACGCGGTCGGCGGCGAGCGCACGGCGAACGCCTGGACCTTCGCAACGGATCTCTCGGCCGGCGCCGCGTTCGAGTTCGCGGGCGACAATCGCGGCGCCTCGACGCGGCCGCGCGCGTGGGTCGGGTTCGACGGCGGCTACGGCTTCGCCGGCTCGTCGAAAATGAAGCTCGAGCCCGAGGACGATGCGACCGCTCCCGTTCGCACCGAGCCCCTCACCTTCGCGGACCTCGCCGTGAGCGGACCGTTCATTCGCTTCTCGCTGAACGGGAGTTACTAACAGGGGGCCTTGCCGGGCCTTGCCCCCGCGGCTCGCTTCGCGACCGCTCCCCCGCCGCCTTCGGCGTGCTCGCTCCGCTCGCGGCTCGCTTCGCGACCGCTCCCCCGCCGCCTTCGGCGTGCTCGCTCCGCTCGCGGCTCGCTTCGCTGATCCGTGGGCCGGGTATGCCCGTAGCGAGCACCCTGGATCGGTGTTTCTAACCCTTCTTAGCTATTTCGGGCGCACCTAGGGACCCGGTGTAGGTCGGAAAGCCGGACCTCACGGGAATTTGTTCACCGGGACTACAGGTTCCGGCGAGACTGACCGTAGGACCAGGACAGGGCGAGCGGAACTGATTCCGGCCGTCTGCCGGTGGACTCCCGAAGGGACCTTGCTAGACTGATGAACGTGCAGGTCGTGCTTAGAAAGCTAGGACGCGGCTCGCGAGCGGTCGCGGGACGCCTGGTCAGGGCCCCACGCCGCGGGTCGGTCGTCGTCATCGAGTTTTCCGACGGCATGCACGAATACGTGACGACGCCGGTGAAGCGCGTGCTGCGCCTCGCCTCGCGCGACGTGTTCTACATCGAGACCGTCAACAGCCGTTACCGCCTCGAAGTGCGCGATCGAGAACGCGCGCTCGAGGACGTCTCGAGCGGCTGAGCTCCCGAAGCGCCTAGCTTCTGCGCCTCGCCTCCGCGCGCGGCGCCGCGAAGCGACGTTCTCAAAAATTGCAATCGCAATTTCTGGAACACGGCACTACCTTCCGCGCCGGAAGCACATGGGAAAGTTCGACTCACGTCACTCGCAGAAAATGACTCGCCGCAAGGGCCAGCGGAAGAAGAAGGCGCGCCTCAAGCGTCGCGCCGAGGCCGCTCGCGCGAGCCGCACGACGAAGAAGCCCGCGACCAAGAAGAAGGCCGCGAGCGCCGCGTCGAGCGCGTGACCGTTCGCCCCGGCGAATAACGGCGCCCGCGCGCGCGTGAACGACCTCCCTCGACGAAGGAGTCACGTTTTCGGAACGCCGTTTCCGGGGCCGGGCCCCGCTAATTGATCACGCGGGTTGGAAACTGCACGTCGGGGCGAGGCGCCGCGCTCGTCGGCGCGATGGCCTCGCCGAATAGTCCGATGTCGCCGGATTGGCGACGCTCGCGCACGAGCATCCAGGGGCCTTCCGTCGAGGCCCATTCCTGGAGAACGCGCGTGTTGTGCAAGGTTCCATCATCGACGCGCGTCCACTGAAAATCGACGATCACGGTCGCGTGCTCGGCGTCGGTCATTTGGAAGCCCCCGAGGTCGACGTCGACGACTCGCACCAGCTTGCCCCACTCCGCCCGCCGGCTGACGTACTGCGCGCGCACGTTCGGTGAGGTCATCGTCGCGGTGCCCGCGACGTCGCCGAAACGCGAATTCACGTTGAGCTCGCGCGCAGCCTCGCTAGCGCGTGAAGCCGGCGATTGGGGTCCCATGCAGCCGGACCAGACGGTGAGCGCCAACAGACCGAGGAGGACGAGCGGACGTGCCACACCCGGCCGGTAGCAGGGTCCTCTCGCTCCGGAAAAGAAAGCTGCGCGTTATCGCCGGCGGCGCGCCGCGAGGTACTCCCGCCCGGCAGCCATCGCACCCAAAGCCCCGGCGATCCAGGCGAGGAGCACGGTCCCGGAGCCCTCGACGCTGGCTCCCGGCAACGCGAGGCCCGGGACCGCGCGACCCACGAGCCCGAGCACCGGGCCGAGCATGTAACCGACGCCGATCAGCGCCTCGAAGCCACCGCCGGCATCCACCGCCGCGTGGCCGACGGCGAGCGAGTAATAGAGCGACGCGTAGTAGGTGAGCCCCATCCCCGCGCCGAGCAGGATGAGCCCGAGCACCACACCGCCGAGCGACGAAGACAAGAGCGCTAGGGCCACGCCCGAAAGCAACGCGACGCCCGCCGCCACGAGCGCGCCCCAACGCCCATGCCAGAATGGAACGCGGGCCATGACGACGAGCGTCGCGAAGCGCGCGAGCATCCAGGTCGCGGCCATGACGCTGTCGTCGATCGGCGCGCCCAACGACGCGAGCCGATGCGGCAAGACGGGCGCGAGCGTCGCGACGAACAAGTAGCTCTGCGGAAGCAGCCAGCGCGACGCCCGCAGGAGGGCCGGGTACTCGCCGCCGATCGCCGACGACGCCGCCTGCGCCTGGACGGGCGCCGGACGGCGGGGCAGCCGGCAAAGCAGCGCCACGGCGCCGAGGTTCGTGACGGCGCACGCGGCGAGCGGACCGAGCGGGTGCAGCGCCGTGAGCCAGGGGAAGACCAAGAGGGGCACCGCCGTGCTCAGCGTCCACGTGACGTTGAAACGACCGAGCGCCTGGCGCAGGTCCGCTCCGTGACGGCCCGCACCGAGGTAACTCTCGACGACGGGCCACACGGCGCCCGACGCGGCGGAGCCGAGCACCCCGGCCACCCAGATTCCGGCTTCCCGTCCGGGCACGCCGAGCGGCAGCGCGGAAGCGAGCGCCCACAAAGCGAGGGCGATCGCGACGACGCGCCGTGGCCCCTGCCGCTCGAGCCGGGCGGTCAGCCTGCCCGCCGACCAGGCGACGAACGCGTAGGCGGTGCCCATCGCGAGCGCCAGCAGCAGGTTTCGGGTCGGCGTGAACCGATAATGCTGTCGGGTGAGGAAGAAGGCGCCCGTCCAGAACACCCCGCCGCTCACCGAGCCGAGCGCCGTCACCGCGAGCACGAGGGAGAGGCGCGCGGGCTCCCGTCCCTCCTCCGCATCAGGCGGCTTGACCCATGAGCGCCCGTGGTTTCCGATACGCCCTCGCGTAGCCGGAGTCTCTTCATATGTCCAATGACAGAAAATACGTAGTGCTCGTGGCTGACGACGAACCGAGCACGCTCGCGCTGCTCGGACGCCATCTGCGCGCGCGCGGTTACACCGTGCTCGAAGCCAACGACGGCGACGAAGCGTGGGAGCTCGCGCACGAGCACCTGCCGCACCTCGTGATCCTCGACGTGATGATGCCGGGGATGAGCGGCTGGGAGGTGTGTCGCAAG
>DASUGE010000537.1:0-6237 GCA_036274215.1 Polyangiaceae bacterium
GCTCGAGGGTTTGGTCAACCGATACCTCTGAGCCGCGAGCGGCGGTGAGGCGCCCGGGCTTCCTCCTCGCGTTCGGCTGCTGCTTCGCTTGCTTCGCCTTCGGAGCCAGCTGTAGCAGCCGGACATCGGCCTACGACGACGTGCCCTGGATCTGCTCCGGTCGAGGGTGACGATGGCGAAGGCCAAGGAAAAGAAGAAGGACAAGCGGCAGAACCGCGAGACGAACCAGGCCGTCGTTCGTCAGTCGATGATCCGGCGCCTGCCACGCCGCTTGGGCGCCAAGGGGCAGATGGCGCTCCCTGCCGCGCCGTCCCTGCTCGACCACTACCACGAGCTTCTCACGGAGGCCTTCGGCGCGCTCGGCCGCGTCTTCAACGAGGAGGAGAACGCGCACCTCCGCAAGGTCCTCGCGGAAAAGCTCGAGGAAGCGTTCCGTACGTCCCCGTACTCGCGCGTGATCGTGAGCTACGAGACGGACGAGCCGCCGCGAACGTCGCTCACCTGGCGCATGGCCGTGAACGTCTCGACCGTCGCCACCGAGTACGAGGGCTGGGTCAAATCGCGCGAGCCGCCGTACTTCGGCGTGCATCCCGACGCCAAGATCCTCGAATGCGCGCGCTCGCTCGGCGCGCCGAAGGACGTGCCCGTGCTCGACATCGGCGCCGGCACGGGACGCAACACCTTACCGCTGGCGCGCGAGGGCTTTCCGACCGATGCCGTCGAGCTCGCGCCCGCGCTCGCTGCGATCCTGCGCGGCGACGTCGAGAAGGAGAAGCTCCCGGTGCGCGTCATCGAAGGCGACGCGCTGTCCGGAACCCTCGAGATCCCCGAGCGACACTACCGGGTGGTCTGCTTGGCCGAGGTGATCGCTTCGCACATTCGCAGCGTGGAGCACGTGCACGCGCTCTTCGAGACGGCGGCCGAGGCGCTCAGCGCGGGCGGGCTCTTCGTGTTCAACGCCTTCCTCGCGAAGGAGGGCTATCGTCCCGACGCGATGGCGCGCGAGCTGTCGCAAGTGTTTTGGAGCAACGTGTTCACGAAGATCGACATCGAGAACGCGATGCGCGGCTTGCCGTTCGAGCCCGTCTCGGACGAATCGACGCACGACTTCGAGCACGAGCACCAGCCCGCCGAGGGCTGGCCGCCGACAGGCTGGTTCGTCAATTGGGCGAAGGGACTCGACGTTTACGATCTCCCGCTCGGCAGGGCCCCCGTCGAGCTCCGCTGGCTCGTGTATCGCCGCGTGGGTTAAAGCCCCCCCTCCCCACTCTCCGCTGGGTTACGTCAGCCGAGCTGAACACCCTCTCCCAACCAAGTGACGGTCGCCATAAAGCAAGACATGTGCCGCCACCCAACCCATTGATTCCCGAAGATTTCTCAAGTCGAGCCTGGCACAGCCTGAGCCAATTCCGGACCTCGATGGCAGGGGTCGCGCGGCTCGTGGTAACGCGAGGTCGCCTTGCCTGATCAACTGTTCGATCTCCTCGCGCTGATTCTCGGGATCCTCTTCTCGCTGCGACAGATGGACGTGTCGCTGCGTCAAAAAGAGCAGTTTCCCGCCGTGGCCGAGGCCGATTTCAACCGCTGGCGCGACCAAGCGCGCGGGAACTACCGCATGGGCGCCGTCGCCTGCTTCGGAAAGATCGGATTCGATATCGTGTTCGCATTTCTGCTGAAGCACGGCCTCCGCCCTCCGTTTGCCCTGCAGGTCACGCTCGGGCTGTCGGCGGTGGTGGCGTGGATGGTGCTCGTCGGTCTCGCGGTGTGGCGGACGCAGCGCACCCACGCGCTGGCGCGCGACCTCGGTATCGAGGCGCGCACGCGCTCGTCGAGCAAAGGCGAAGAGAGCTAGGCGCGGCGAGCGCTACTTCTTCTTGGGCGGCGCCTTCTCGGCGGCTTTCTTCTCTTCCGCCTTCTTCTCGGCCGCTGCCTTCTTCTCGGCTGCAGCCTTGTCGGCCGCGGCCTTGTCGGCTGCGGCCTTGTCGGCTGCGGCCTTCTCTTCGGCTTTCTTTTCGGCCGCCGTCTTGTCGGCGCCCGCGTCGGTCTTCTTCTCGGCGCCCGCGTCGGTGGCCTTGCCGCCATCGGTTGCCGCGGGCGTACCGCCGTCGACGACCTTCACGGCTGCCGTCTTCTTCTCGTTCAAGGCGCCGGCTCGCGTCACCTTCTCGGGCGTGTCGGAGAGCGATTTGGTCTCGACCCACCCCTGGGAGAACTGGCCGATCCCGGACGGGAACTCGACGAGGGTGAAGTCCGCCATCTTGACCTGGCGAAACACGAGCAAACCCTTCGGGAGCGTCGCTACGTCGTCCGTCGTGGTGTCGGCCTCGTTGTAGACCTTGAGCTCGTCGGCGGCGACACGCACACCGGCGTCGTCGAGCTTGACCTCCTTATCGACGCCGTAGCGTTTCACGTCGCCGAGCTTCGCTTCCGCGGGGGCCGGCGGCGTTGCGGTGGCCGCAGCGGAGGTCACGGCCGGAGCCGCGGGTGTGGCTGGGGCCGCGGGGGCCGAAGCCGCTGCGGAGGCCTCGGCCGCCGGGTCCGGCTTCTTCTTGCAGGCGAGCAACGCCCCCACCATGAGACCCGTCGACACCACCGCCGTCCAACGCTCGTGACGCGCCATTGAGATCCTCCTGAGACCGTTCACTACTACTCCACCCAAGATCGGGTGGATAGGGCGCCTCGCGTGGCTGAGCTCGGCCTCGGCCGGCCGACCAAGGCTCGTGAAGATTCTTGGCGCAAGTGCCGGGCGTGCGGAAGGCGCGGGGAGCTACTGCGCCGAGGCGGCCGCAGGCTCGAGGTTTTGCGCGGCCGAAGGCGGCGGCGGCGTGGTCTCGCTCAACGGAGGACGCTTGGCGAGGCACGCGTCGATGCCGGACACGATCTCCGCTGGTGCGCCCTTCGGCAGCCGCGGCGTGCCGAGCACGTTCATGAACAGGCGATCGAACGCGACGCCCCACCACACGAACATCGCGCGACCCTTGATGTTCACGGCGGGAACGCCCGCGCCTTTACCGCCGAACCACGCGCGCGAATCCATGCTGTTGTTGCGGTTGTCGCCGAGCACCCACGTCTCGCCGGGCTTCACGTGGTACGGGCCCTGGCGACCGTCGGAGCGGTTGTCTTCGTATTGCGTCAGGTACGCGCGCTCCCCGAGGTACTCGATGAAGAGATCGCCGCGCTTGGTCGGCGCGTCGCTGCCCTCCTGATACGTGTACTCGCCGACGTGGCAGCTCGGCACGCGCCAGCCGTTGATGATGGGGTGCCCGCTGTCGACCACCAGCGTGTCGCCCGGCAGCGCGATGACGCGCTTGATGAAATCCTGGCTCGGCGCGTCGGGGTTCGAGTCGGGATAGACGAACACCATGACGTCGGCGCGCGCGGGGGGCAGGCGATCGAAGAGCCGGTAGCTCGTGAACGGAACGAGCGGTCCGTAGGCGAGCTTGTTGACGAAAATGTGGTCCTGGATCTGCAAGGTCGGCAGCATCGAGCCGCTCGGGATCTTGAAGGCTTCGATCACGAAAGCCCGGAGCAGGAGCGCCACGCCGATCGCGACGGCGATCGACTCGACGTACTCGCGAAGCTCGCCCTTTTGCCAGCGGCCGAGGTGCTTGTCGACGAGTCGCGCGGCGCGCTCGTAAGCGGTCTCGAACGCCTGACGATCGAAGGGGCTCTGTCCGATCGCGCTCCGGAGCGTCTCGAGCTCGGAGAGAAGCTCCTCGCGCGCGCTCGCGGGGACGTTCTTCTCGAACGCCGGGCGCTCGCGCCGGAGGATGCGCTCCGCCTCGTCGAGCAGGTGCGCCGCCCGCTCCATGTCGCGCCGCGCCTCACGCGGAACGTCGGTTCGCCCATCGGAGCCCGCCAGCGGCAAGAGGTGCCGGTAGTGGTAGATGAGCATCTCGAACAGGGTGAAAAAACCGATCGTCGCCGGGATAGGCTGGTCGTCGATCGCCCACAGCACGCGGTCGACCAGCGTCACCGGCTCGAAGCCTGCGCCCGGGCTCAAGAGCAGCACCGTGAAGTGCGCGAGCACGAGCGGCACGACGACGAACCAGATCGGCCACACCACGAAGCGGTAGACCTTCGGATTCATCGCGGTGGTGTTCATGGTCAGACGAGTTCTCGGGGCTCAGGGCGCGTCGCCTAGCAAGATCAGGTAGTCGACCTTGGCGGCCTGGTCAGTAACAGGTCCGGGCGCCGGACCATGCCCTCTACGGTTCCCGTGGTCGAGCAGCAAGTAATAGCGGCCCGCAGGAACCTTCACGAAGCGGCGGAAAAGCGCGCCCGCGGGGACCGGCTCGTCGAGCAAGGGGCGGCCTGCCACGGTCTGGGGGCCGCGGGTCCTCACGTAGCCGTCGATGAGCTTGTCGCCCTCCGCCTGGGGAACCACGAGCACGTCGATCGAGGGAGCGCCGTCGACGGACACCGTCAGGTAGAGGGCCTGGTCGCTGCCCTCGACGTCGAAGGCGCCGACGTAGTCCTGTTGGCCGCCGTGCACCTCGGTGCGCTCGTTCACGAGCACCCGCTTGTCCTCGGTCTCGACGTGGAACGGGTGAAAGGGTTTTTCACCCGGCGGGATGATGCCCATGCCGAACTCGGTTTCGCCGCTCGAGCCGTAGCGTACGACGGTGAAACCGCGCCGCAGCTGGCTGTCGACGATCTTCTTGCCGAAGGCCTCCGGGCTCACGCCGAGCGCTGCCGCCGCGGTTTGGGCGAGCTCCGATTCGACGAGCAGGAGCTGGAACTTGCTCGTGTCGACCAGGCGCGGGCGGAAGTAGACGTACATCGCCCCGTCGTGGAGCTGGAAGTCGGGTGCGTACTCGATGAGCCCCGCTGCCTCGAACCCCACGCGGCCCACCGGGCCGCCGAAGCCGTAGCCCTTGCCCTGGTACTGCACGATGAACGATTTGCGCAGCTCCTCGTCGAGGATCTGCGACTGGCACCCCGCAGCGAAGAAGCGGCCCAGCACGGGCTCGTCGTCCGCCATCTTGAGCGGCGCGCCGCCCTTCAGCATCTCGTGGCAGAAGCTGTCGAGCCCGAACTTCAGCATGTCGAAGCGCAGTGACTTGTTCTGCGGGTCGTTGACGACGCCGGAGCCGAGCACCGAGAGGCTCGTCGTCCCGATGCTCTCGCGCGACGGACAGCCCGTGAGGACGAACGCGGCCGTGCCGCACAGTAGAAGGAGCCGCCCGAGCCGCGACAAGTTGGGCAGAGCGTAGCATTTGGGAGGGTGGTCCTGGCGGGCCCCGGCCCCGAAAACGGCTCGTTGAACGGGGATGGCGCTCGGGTGCCCAGGGCTCACGCCGTGTTCTGCTTGCGCCTCCCGATGGCGGCATGGGATGAAGGGGAACGCACGATGTCCCACGTCGCCGTCCTCGGCGCGGGCGCCTGGGGTACGGCGCTATCGCTGGCTCAAGCCGAGCGCGGCCCCGTGCGCCTCTTCACCTGGGACGCGGCACACGCCGAAGCCATCGCGAAGGAGCGCGAGAATCGCGCGTTCCTGCGCGGGTTCACCTTGCCCGAGCACGTGGCCGTGGGCGCCGACCTCGAGCGCACGCTCGACGGGGCGGAGCTCGTCATCCTTGCCCTGCCGTCCCTCGCGCTGCGCGGCGTGCTCGAACGCGGCCGCGCCCTGTTCCCCAAGGTACCGCTCGTCATCGCCAGCAAAGGGATCGAGCCCGGGACGTGGATGCTGCTCACCGAGGTCGTCGCCGACGTGCTCGGGGCCGAGGCGGCCGAGCGCGCGCTCGTGCTCTCGGGGCCGAGCTTTGCGCTCGAGGTGGCGAAGAAGCTGCCGACCAACGTCGTGGTCGCGGCCAAGAGCCACGCCCTGAGCGTCGCCGTGCAGGGCAAGCTCGCCACGGAGCGGCTGCGCGTCTACTCGAGCGACGATCCGATCGGCGTGCAGGTCGGCGGGGCCCTCAAAAACGTGATCGCCATCGCCGCGGGGGCCTGCGACGGTCTCGGCTTCGGCCACAACACGCGCGCCGCGCTGATCACGCGCGGCCTCGCCGAGATCACGCGCCTCGCGGTGCGCAAGGGCGGCAACCCGATGACGCTCGCGGGCCTCGCCGGAATGGGCGATCTCGTCCTCACGTGCACCGGCGATCAATCGCGCAATCGCACCGTCGGCATCGGCCTCGGCAAAGGCAAGAAGCTCACCGAGGTGCTCGCCGAAATGAAGCAAGTCGCCGAGGGCGTCAAGACCACCAAGAGCGCGCACGATCTCGCCGCGCGTCT
>DASUGE010000538.1:0-6295 GCA_036274215.1 Polyangiaceae bacterium
TTATCGTCCCCGTCGAGGAGGGTCGGATCCGTGCACGCTCGCGCCGCAGCGGCATAGGCTGCGATGCAGTCGCCTGCGGCGCTCTCGTTGTACGAGATGCCGGGAGCGGACAGCGATTGCCAAACGGACGCCTGGAGGTACGCCTGCGCGGCCGCGGTACAGCTCGACTGCGTGTACGCGAACCCTCCGCGCGCGCAGCACGGGCCGATCGCCTCGCAGAACGACGACGCGAACTGCTGGGCGAACGTATTCGACGAAACCGGCGCGCCCGAGTGGACGCTGCTCGTTCCGCGCGTGCCGGAGCCGTCGTCGTCGTCGCTCTCGGTGGTCTCCCCTTTGCAGCCGGGCAAAGCGATGCCGATCGCCAGCAAGACCGCGCCGCACGTGAGTCGCACGCGCGGACCCCTCCACACGCCACCGCAAGTCATGACGACAGCGTATCACGGACGCATGCAGCCGAGTGCCTACTGAAATGGGTACAAGCACCGGCGGGGACGGTGATCGAGACTCACACCCACCTACAACACTCGTTTTTTAGTACTTCGCTCGGACGCCCTCGCAAGGTGCGGCCACCGCGAACGGTGGCCGCGAGCGAAGCAGCGCAGCGTCAGCAGTCTTGCTTCGGCCCGAGGCCGAAGAGGTCGCGCACGTCGCGGCAATCGATCGAGGCTTCGCGATGGAGAAGTCGGGCGGCCGTTTCCAGCTCGGCGGCGCGCGCTTCGGGCGACGCGACGACGGCGGCGCGGAGCGCAGCACGGACTTCGTTCGATAGAGCTTCACTATGCATGAGCAAGGGCATCATGGAGATGGCCATGCGGCTTCCTTTCGTGGTGCGCCGGCGACTGTCGTGAACGACCGCGCCGGCGAAACCAACCGTGGTGAATGATTCATAGGGCTCGCGCTCTTACCGTCAACCCGCGCTCCGCCGAGTTATTCCCGCGGCCGTCCCCGCACCGGAGCCCACTAACCGCGCGAAAACCCGCGCCAATTGCCGCCTTTTTTTGGCTTACGCGCCGGCCTCGGACTTGAGGCCTACCAACCGGTAGACCATCACGTCCTGCTCGCGCCCCTTCACCTTGATGCGCTGGAGGGGCTCCGCGACGATGTCGGCCTCGACCTGCTTGTAGAGATCCTCGGAGAGGATCACGTCGCACTTGAGCTCCTTCGTCATGCTCTCGAGACGCGAGGCGAGGTTCACGGCGTCGCCGATGACCGTGTACTCCATGCGCTCGACGTGACCCATGTTGCCGGCGACGACTTGCCCGGAGTGCAGACCGATGCCGGTGCGGATCTCCGGCAGGCCGCGCGCCCTGAAGTTCTCGTTGATCTTCGCGAGGCGCGCTTGCATCTCGAGCGCCGCTTTGACGGCCTGGAGCGCGTCGTCCGGCTGCGGCACCGGCGCACCGAAAACGGCCATGATCGCGTCACCGATGAACTTGTCGACGACGCCCTGGTGGTTGAGGACGCTCTCGACCATGCCGCTGAAGTACTCGTTCAAAAAATCGAGCAGCGCCGGCGGTTCCATGCGCTCGCTGATGGCCGTGAACGAGCGAATGTCGGAAAACAGCACCGTCACGGGCACGAGCTCGCCGCCGAGCTTCAGATTGCCCTTCATCAGGTGCTCGGCGACCTGTCGGGTGACGTAGCGACCGAAGGTCTCCTTCAACCGGTCGCGTTCCTTCAGGCCCTGCACCATGGCGTTGAAGTGTTCGGCGAGCGACTCGAGCTCGTCGCCGGTGCGGATGGTCGGCGCGTTCACGTATTTGCCGACCTTGACCTCTTCGGCGGCGTCGGAGATGCCGCGCACCGCGTTGCCGACGCGCGACGCGAAGCGGAGGGCAAAGCCGAGCACCACGACGAGCACGGCTCCGAGCCAGCCGAGCTGCTGGTAGAGGGCCTTGCGCGCCGTGTCGCGAAGCTCCGTCACGTCGCGGGAGGCGGTCACGGAAACCGCCATGCCGGGGCGCTGGAGCTTCGGCGGAAGGAAGGTTTTGACGGCGAAGAGCTTCGGTCCGACTTCCTTGAAGGTCGGCGCCTCGGCCATGGAGATGAGGTCCGCGGCGGGATTGTCCGGGGAGGATGCGATGAGCTGGCCGTTCACGCGGATCGAAAGGTCCGAATTGAGCTTCGGCTCGAGGTAGCCGAGGTACTTTTCGGTGATGCGCGTGAGCAGCACGATCGAGCCCACGCGCGCGCCCGTCGGAGCCGTAGGGCGAGCGGGCGCGGACGCGCTCGGACCGTTGTTCGTCGGGAGCTCCGTGACGAGGACCGGCTCGGCGCTGACGATGGCGTAGCCTGGTGCGTCCGTGAAGCTCACGGGGATCATGCCGGTGAGGGGCTTGCCGGCGACGAGCTCGGCGAAAGCGGGACTCGCGTCGGGCTCGAGGGACTTCGGCCCTTGCTCCGCGTTCCCGCGCGCCAGGATCGCACCGCCGGCGTCCGCGGCGAGGATCACGCGCTGGTCGTACACGGCAGCGAGGCGCTTCACCATGCGCTCGACCGGACCCGTCTCGCGCGCGAAGAGGGCTTGCTGGAAGCGCGCGGAATGCTGCGTGAGCGTGAGCGCGAGCTTCGCGTTCGCCTGGTATTCCTCGAGCTCGGCGGCGAGCCTTCGATTCGCGCCGTTCACGCGCCGCTCGACCTGCCCGAGCAGCTCCTTCTCCGCCTGGCGCTGGCGAAGCACGACGCCGAGGACGGCGGGAGCCACACAGGCGAGGACGAGCGCGACGAGCTTGGTGCGGACGGTGCGCATCGCACAAAAGCAACACGACGTCCGCGCCGGGCGCAACGGCTCACGCTGCGCCCGGGTCCACGGAGCTCAAACCGTGCGACGAATCTCGGGTGCGGCTACGCGCCGCCCTCGCCGCCCGCGCCGCCCGGCGTGACGATGGTGCCGTCGCCGCCTTGGTTCTCACCGGCCTGGTTGTTGCCGCCGCGTCCGCCCTGGTTGCGACCGCCGCGACCGCCACCCGCGGTGCCGGTGCCGGAAATACCTGCCGTCGCCTGACCACCTTGAGCGTTGCGACCGCCGTTGTTGCGACCACCGGCGTTCCGACCGCCGCCGCCCATGCGACCGCCGAAGCCGAAGCCCGTGCCCGCGGTCGGTGCCGTCCCGGCAGAGCCGCTCACCGAGCCGCCCGTGCCGCTGCTGCCACCCGTGGTGCCGCCGCCCGTGCCGCTGCTGCCACCCGTGGCGCTGCCGCCCGTGCCGCTGCCGCCGCTACCACCGGTGGTCGATGCGCCAGCCTTGCCCGCGCTCGAGCCTGCTTTGCCGCCCGTACCCCCGGAATCATCGTCGTCGCCGCCGCATGCTGCGAAGAGCGCGGCGCCAGTCAAACAAAAAATCAAGCCGAACTTAGAGATTTTCATGGGGGTACCCTGGGATGTTGGTACCTCTCGCCGAGCGAAGCAGGCAGTTGCGACCCCCTGACGCAGGGCGTAGCGTGATTCAGATGCGAATGCGCTCCCGCTGCGTCGGCGCCGGAGCGCTGATCGGCATCGCCGCAGCGTGCGGAAGCTCCGAGGACGACGGCACGTCGAAGAATCCTTTCAGCACCGGCGGAGCGGGAACAGGCGGCGATCACGCGGGCTCGAGCGGGTCGGGGCAGGCCGGGCATTCCGCGGGAGGCACGAGCGGCGGTGCGGCGGGACGAAGTGCCGCGGGAAGCGCCGGACAGGCGGCAGCCGGAAGCGGCGGAGCTGCAGGACGCGGCAGCGCGGGCTCGAGCCCGGGCGGCGATGACGGCGCTGGCGGAGACGATCGTCACCTACCCGAACAACAATTACAGGACGGCCGTCGGCAGCGTGCTCGGCACCGCCGGCTTTCACGGCCAGGACGAATAAAATACTTACGCCGCGGTTTGCAAGCCGATCGGACCCGACGTGACGGGATGGTCCACGACGATCCCGGCGGCACGCTGTTTACGAGCAGACAATCGCGAAGGGCAAGGCGTTCGACGCGGCCGATTGCTACTAGCGCGCCGACCGTCGGTGGGACGGGGACACGCGGTTGCCCGTTCGGAGGGCGACGGCGAAGACGGCCCGAGCCGCGCGAGGCTCAGAAGGTCGTTACCCCGCGCGGCCACTCCGAGCCGAAGCACCCGCCCCATGGATCGACGGGGAGCGCGCGCCAAGAGCGCGGAGCGAGCGTGCCCTGCCGAGCCGTGGTAGGCGTTTTCGCGTGGGCCCGAGAGGAAACCGTGCTTCGGGTCGCATCGCCGTCAGCCTGGTGGGGCTCGTGGTCATCGCGTGCACGAGCATCATCGGGTTGCCGGATCTCCCCGATATCCCAGGTAAGGGCGCTCCCGAAGCAGGCGGAGCCGCGGGCCTCGGCGCAGCCGGCGGCACGAGCGGCAAGGGCGGAATCGCCGGCACGAAAACCGGGGGCGCTCCGAACGGCGGCTCGGTAGGCGGCGCGTCCGGCGCCGAGGGTGGCACCGCAGGTCAGTCGTCGATGGGCGGCTCGACCTCGGGAGGTACCGGGGGGGACATCGGTTCTGCAGGTGAAGGCGTCGCGAATGCCGGCGGCGCCGACGCGAATGGCGGAACGGGTGGCTCCGGTGGCAAGAGCGGCGGTGGCGGAAACGGCGGCAGCGGCGCCGTCGGCGGGTCCGCAGGTGGGCCCGTGATGGAATGCGACGCGGCGGCGGGGACGCCGGATGGTTGTACGAGCGGCCCGATTCTTCGCTTCGCGAGCTTCGAGCTACCCGCAAGCAAGCTCTACAGCGCCCCGTCCTTCGAGCTCGTCTTCGATGCCAAGACCGGGCTCACCTGGCAGCGCAGCGTCGCCAAGCGCGACGACGGCACGTGCATGGGTCCCGTCAAGCTCACCTTGAGCGAAGCGATTTGCTACTGCAACAATCTGAGCCTCCCCGACGAGCCGGGCGGTTGGCGGCTCCCCTCGCGCGTCGAGCTCATGTCGATCCTCGACTTCAGCGAGACACCGACGGTCGATTCGAGCGCCTTCCTCGACACACCGAGCGGCGTGTTCTGGACCTCGTCGCTCCTCGGTGGCGACATCTCGAGCGGCGCCTTCCACATCGCCTTCAATTCCGGGGGCGTCAGCCGGAACGGCGACCCGAACGATACGAACTTCGTGCGGTGCGTGAAGGGCGGCTGGACGGGAACCGCGCCGCACTACACGGCCGGTACGGGCTCGCTCGCGAACAGCGTGTACGACAACTGGACGGACCTCCGGTGGCTCGCGGCCCCGACCGGTCCGGGCACCAGCGACGAGCTCGCCGCGAGCTGCGGTGCGGTCACGATCGGCGGTCGCGTCTGGCGTGTCCCGACCGTCCTAGAGCTGCTTTCACTGGTCGACGAAACGGCTTCGGGCCTCTCGTTCGACACGAGCTTCTTCCAGGACAGCGCTCCCGACGGTCACGACTTCGGTTCTTCGACGCCATTCGACGGCTGGGTCGAATGCGTCAACTTCGACGGCGGACAATCGGAGCTGATGCAGCCGAACGACCAGAAGTGGACCCGCTGCGTGGCCGACGACTAGCGACACGCAGCGAGAACGAGTCGGAAAGCTCAGCGCGGCGCTCGACGAGCGCGATGGCTCGCTCTCCTCACATCGCCGCACATCGGCCGCGCATGTGGTCGCGTGCCGCTCACATCTTCGGTGATGTACCCAATGAAGCCTCGCGCAGTCGGTCCGGCGCGTGTAAAATTATTCAAATAATGGCGACGTCGCAAGGTTGGGGCATTGCGCTGGGAGTTGGACTCCTCGGGCTTCTGGGATGTGGCGGAGAGCCGGACGTATCGACGGGCCCCGGCGGCCTGACGGGCGGCTCGAGCGGTGCAGGCGCCGAGGGCGGGAGCAGTGGGAACGCAGCGTCCGGCGGGAGCGGCGGCACCGGCGTGACGGTGACCGGCGGCGCGAGCGGTACGGGCTCGGGCGCGGACGGCGGCAGCGGCGGTAAACCGACGGACCCCTGCAAGACCATCGAGTGCGACGAAGGTCAGCGCTGCGAGAGCGCAGACGGCGAAGGCGAATGCCTAGACAACAGCTGTGACGATCTCGAGTGCGACGAGGACACGGAGCTCTGCGTGTCCGTGAAGGGCGGAGGGCACGTCTGCATCGACAAGTGCCGAAACGACGCCGGCTGCGCGGAGGATCAATTCTGCGACACCGACAGCGGGAAGTGCGTGGACGATGCCTGCACCCCGGACACGACGAGCTGCGACGCTGGCGACACCGTGCGCGTTTGCTCTTCGAACGGCTCGCCGGGCGAGCCCATCGCGTGCGGCAGCGCCGGCTACTACGAGAGCACGTGCAGCGAAGACCACGCAG
>DASUGE010000539.1:0-2985 GCA_036274215.1 Polyangiaceae bacterium
GGCGAGCGCCGGGCGAAGCGAGCTCGCGCTCCTCGTAGAACTCGCTGAGCCCCGCGCCTTGAATGGCCGCGTACACGGTGCTGCAACCCGAACAGCAGAAGCGGCGCCCGTCGTCGTGCTCGACCGGCACGGCCGGGAGCAGAAGTCCGCAGTGAGCGCACGCGCCCGCCTCCGGCTCGACGCGCGGGGCTCGAGGAATCAACGCGCTCAACAGGGAAAACAGCATGGTCAGTGCCGATGGAAGGGACAGGGGGCGAGGGTCGCACCCGTGGAGGCCGCTGACGCGCTTCGCACCGGCTGCTTCGGCGCCTCGACGCGCACGCCGAGTAGGACGACGCCGGACACCGCAATGAGCACGGCGCTTACCGTCCGTGCGCGCGCGCCGAGACGCGCGAAGAGCCCGCGCAAGCCAACGCCCGCCGCGACGAGGGCGGGCAGCGTGCCGAGCCAGAAGACGAACATGACTCCGAGCGCGGAGGCAACGTCACCGGTTCCCGCCGCCGTCGCAACGAATGCGTAAAGCCAGCCACAGGGAACCAGCGTGGTCGAAAGACCGAGGAGGAGCGCTCGCGGCACGGGCGGAAAGCGACCGAGCCAACCGAGCGCCCGTCCGAGCAGGCTCTTTTCTCGGCGGGGCGCGCGACGACCGAGCTTGACGAGGCGTTCGCGCACGACGAGCGCGGAAGCACCCCACGCAACGAGGACGAGCCCGGCGACGAGCGCCGAAACGCGGCCGAAGCCTGCGGCCTTGCCGGCGAGATCGAGCGCCGAACCGACGAGCCCTCCCGCCGCGCCGAGCGCGAGGTACGTGCCGAGGCGCCCAAGGTGGTAAGCGACGTGCGCCGCGGGGCCGGCGCGCCCTGCAGGTCCGAATCCGGTGACGGCCGCCATGAACGGACCGCACATCGCCGCGCAGTGGAGGCTTCCCCCGACGCTCGCGAGGAGCACCGGGATCCAGAAGGGGCTCACGGCGCCGACTCCGCGACGGAGCGCCGTTCGACCGCCGTGAACTTCTCGGCGCCGCGCTCGGCCGTGAGCCGCAGCTCCCAAACGCCACCGCGCGCGATCGCGACCCGTCCTGCGTACTCCCCTGGCGCCCGCTCTTCGAGCGCGCCGTCGAGGACCCGAGAAGCCGACGCGTTCCGCAGCGCCTCCAGGGAAAGACGCGCTCCGCTGACGGGCCCGCTGCCGTCGCGGATCCGAACGACGACCGGCGCGCCGCTCGCAGCCGCTCGGCCGATTTCGGTTTCGATCTTCCAGCCGAGCCGCGCGTTCTCGCCCCGTTGAGCGATCTCGCGATCGTAATTCACCGCCTTCTCGTAATAGTTGCGCTCGAGCGCGAAGCCTGGATCGTCGGTGGCGATGACGGCCATCGTCCCCAGACCGCCGAGCATGGAGGTGAGGAGCACGACCGGAACCCAGGGCCAAACGCGCGCGCCGAGCGTGGTCATGGCGTGCCTCCCGGCCCGCCCGTGTTCTCGGGGCCGAGCAGGCGATACGGCACGATCGAGCTATAACCCGCGCCGTCGCTCACGCGGAAGCGAACGTTCCGCACACCGTGGAAGAGGGATTTCGGGTCGGCCATCACGAAGACGCTCGTCGAACGCTGAGCGTCGGCGGCGACCTCGAACGGATTCTCCGGCGCAATGAGCCGCGCGCCCGGGGCGTCGAAAAGCTCGATGCGATAGCGCCTGGGCGCGTCGCTTCGGTTGCGGACTTTCACGCGGATCTGGTTCACGGCGAGCCCCTCGCGCATCTCGAACGGGGCGCCCAAGCCGCGGAGCACTGTCACCTCCGCGTCGCCCCGAGTACGCGCCGTCGCGACGAGCGCGACGACGAGCACTGCGAGCAGGGCTGCATACGCGAGCACGCGCGGCCGCACGAGGCGAGCGGGCGTACCACCCTCGAGACTCTGCTGCGCCGCGTAACGCACGAGCCCACGAGGCTTTTTGATGCGATCCATGATCGAATCGCAGGCGTCGACGCACTGCGCGCAGGCGACGCACTCGAGCTGCAGCCCCTGTCGGATGTCGATCCCCGTCGGGCACGCCTTCACGCACGCGAAGCAATCGATACAGTCACCACTGCCCGGCTTGGATTTGCCCTTGCTGCGAGGCTCGCCCCGTCGAGCGTCGTATCCAACGACGAGGGACTGACGATCGAGAAGCACCGATTGAATCCGCGCGTACGGGCAGATCACGGTGCACATCTGCTCGCGGAAATAGGCGAAATCGAAAAACGTGAGCCCGGTCACGATCGCCATCACGAGAAACGGCGCCGGGTGTTCGAAAGGAGAGCGCATGGACCAGCGCACGAGCGCGTCCGTGCCGACGAAATACGCAAGAAAGGTGTTCCCGAGAAACGCGGAGACGACGAGGTAGAGCGCGTACTTGGCGGCACGCCGAAGCCCTCCACGAAGTACCGTGCCCGAACGTTTTCCGTCCGGCGTTCCGTCGAAGAGCCACTCGAGCGGGCGGTAGAGAAATTCCATGTACACGGTCTGGGGACAGGCCCAACCGCACCAGGCGCGACCGACGAGCGCCGTCGCGAGCACCACCGTCACGAAGATGGACAAGAGGAGCAGCATCAAAAGGACGCCGTCGGTCGGAAGAAAGGTGTGTCCGAAGAGCGTGAACTCTCGCTTCGGAACGTCGAGCAGCACGACCGGCTTCTCGCCCACACGCATCCACGGCAGGCCCGTGAAGAGCGCCATGAGCGCCCAGGCGGCGACGCGGCGCGCGCGCCACTTCGGACCGCGGTAAAGACGCGGGTGGATCCAGCGCCGCGTACCGTCGGCGTTCAGCGTCGGGAGAACGCGATGAGAAGGAAGGGGCGCCGACATCCGGCCGGCCTCATTGCCCTTTCGGTTCGACACCTTCCGGGGCCTTGCCCGGAAGGTTCTTGCCGCGAAGCGTGCCCACGTAGCCGACGAGCTTTCGCACCTCGATGGGCTGTAGCTGGAGCTCCCAGGCCGGCATGCCCTTG
>DASUGE010000540.1:0-13969 GCA_036274215.1 Polyangiaceae bacterium
CGGATCCGCGCGCGCGTCGAGGTAGAGCTCAGGCGCCTGCTGGAGAAACTCGGCCACGGGAGGCCGGAGCGTCACGTCGTAACGATCGAGCTCGAGCAGGTTCCCGATGTTCTGCTCGGGGGTGAACCGCCGGTAGAGCTCGCGCTTCGCTTCGAGATAAGCCTCGGCGCAGGCACGGTTCGGCCACACCGAGAACGCGGCCACGCGCCGTTCGCGCGGCAACGCCGCGGCGGGGAGCGATTCGACCGCCGTCACCCCGAACCACGTCAGCACGGCGCGGAGCGAGGGGTTCTTCGTGAGCGGGACGAGCGGCGGCCGCGGCGCCCCGCCGGCGGCGAGCGCCTCGACCACGAACTCCGAGCAAAACATGCGGCTATGGTCGTAATAGTCCCAGCCCGCGTCGAACTCGATCTGCTGCGCGCGAAGCTCCTTCACCCGAGCTTCCACGCGCGCGCGGTCGACGTTCTGCGGGGGCTCGAACACCTCGACGTAGAGGTGCATGCCCACGTAGTCCGCGAGCGGCGTACGACGGATCCCCCCGACGAGAGAGCCCGCCGGCTCGCGCGCGAGCGTCGGCTTGAACTCCGCCGACATGTCGTAGACGAACGGTGAACCGTCGGGGTCCGTCACGACGAGGGCCGAGTGCGTGAAGCGGAAAAATCGATCGGGCGCGAAGCTGAACAAGATGCCGTACGGGCCAGGTGCTTCGGACAGTACGATTTGCCCCGTGCGAAACGGCGAAGCGCGGCCTGGGCCCGCGGCGGGATCGTCGTACACCGAGTGGATCGAGTACTCGATCGAGCTCTGACCGCAGCCGACGAGTGCCGCGCCCGAGAGCCCCGCGAGCAGCCGCCGGCGATCGAGCCGCGTCATCGACCGCAGGGCTCCGAGTACTTTCCGAAGCGCGCCACCCGCGGTGGCCCGGGACAGCAGGAGCGAGCCGCGGCGCCGCTACCGAAATGGTTCGTGCTCGGCGGTTGCGCGCAGAACGCGAGCTTCACGTGGTCGGGCACCTTGATGCATCCGGACAAACAGAGCGAAAGCACGGCGGCTCGAGCCGAGCGCCACATCACGGCATCCGTTCGATCGTGTACGTCGAATGCGGGCTGAAAAGCCAGAACAGGCCCGCGGCGACGAAGCTCGCGCCGCTCACCCCGAGCAGCACGTAGCCCGTGTTGCGCGCCCACGCCTCTTGCCCCGTGAGGGCATTGATCCCGAGGAAGGACCCGCCCGTGAGCCCGAAGACGACGCCGCTCACGAGCATCGTATTTTGCCACACGGGCCAGATACTGCTCGCGAGGTCCATCTTGAGCCGCGCGTTGTACTGAGGCACCCGGAACCACGCCGTGGGATCGAGCCGCATGTTCGAGACGCGGTACGGAACGAGATCGTCGGCCGGCAGCTCGACCCGGCACGGCAGCTTGCAGACGAGATGGTAGGCGACCGTGTACTCGTCATCCTCCCCGATGCGGCGCTGCAAAAACGACGACCGATTCGCGTCGAGCTCGAGCTTCACGCGGCGCCCCGGGATCGCGGCCAGGATCTTGTCCAGCTCCGTCGGCGCCTTGGGCGCCGGTGCCGGTTTCGTCCCGGCGGCAGCGGCGGCAACCGCAGGAGCCGCACCGGGTGCCGCACCCGTAGCAGAAGGGGGCGTCGCAGCGCCGGCAGCTGGGGCGGTCGGCGCGGCGCCCGCCGGGGGCTCGAGCTCCAACGGCTTCCCGCCCCGATCCGCCGAGGCCACCTCGGCGATGGGGATGCGGCGCACCTGCCCGTCGGGCATGCGCAAGCTGATGTGACTCCCCGGCTCGACCTCGATGATGAGGCCCCGAAGGTAGCCGCCGTTCTTGAGCTCCACGGCGTCCGAGACGGCAGCTTCGGACGAAGCTGCAGCCGGCTCGGCATGAGCAAGTGAGGTCGCCAACGAGAACCCGACCAAGGCGGGGATGGCGACGAGCAGACGCGTTTTCGTCATGCTCAGCGGTCAGAACCATACGGATCGGTCGGGCGGGTCCCACGATGTGGACCGCCCGACCGAAGCCATTCCGATCACTCGCCGGTCACGACGACACAGTACGTGCCGTAAACGCCGAGGATGCTGGACGCGGTGCCGTCCACGGACGCGATCTTGGTGATGCCGGCCTGCTTGGCCGCCGAAGCCGCCGAAGCGTCACCCGTGGCGATGATGCTGAGGATGTTCGAAGCGCAACCCTCGCCACGCTTGCCGCCGAGGGCGTTGTCGGTCGTGCGCTCGTTGAACTGCACGTCGGAGTAGACGAAGCCACCGCCCTGGTGCTTGCCCTTGATCACCTGTCCAGCGAGGCAGCCGCTGAGCGAGGCGCCGAAGCCGAGGACGACAATCGCCATGATGAAGTGCTTCATTGATTCCTTAGCCTTCCCTGAGTTGATGCGAAGGTGGGCTAGATAAAAAACCACACCACCTTATTCGGGCCGCCACGCTAGTAAGGCGGAATACCCCCTGTCAAGCTTGCGGGCCGCACGAGTCCCGTGACGCGAAGCGAGTGAATAGGCGCGCTCGCTCGTTCGTCAGGCCTTGCTCGTGCGTGTGGCTCGCGTTGCGAGCGCTCGGAGTGCGCGCGGGGACGGTTCGGCTCCGCGCTCGAAGCGTCGAGCAACTCGGCCGGCTGGCGGGTCATGTACAGCCGTTTTTCGGGGTTCTATAACCGTCATGTTGCTGCGTGACGAAGCATCCGCTTCCAGCGACAGCAGAGCTGCACCACCCCGTGCCGTATCGACCCGAGCCCGCTTCGACCGTCATTCGCCGTCGCTTCAGGCGCGGCGGCGAGCGTCCGCGCGGCGTGGTCTGGTTCGGCGTCACGTCGTTCTGGGGACATTTGCGGCATTTTCTCGCCGCCGCCATCGCGACGGAGGACGTCGACTCGCGCGACTGGATGACACCGGACACACCGCGCGAGCTGCTCCGGCTCGTCGTCGACCGCTTGGGCGGTGAC
Organism: Polyangiaceae bacterium; assembly: GCA_036274215.1. Classification (GTDB taxonomy): domain Bacteria; phylum Myxococcota_A; class Polyangia; order Polyangiales; family Polyangiaceae; genus PMG-095. Next base: position 2,970 of record DASUGE010000540.1, read on the forward strand.
ACGAAGGCGCCGACGCTGCTCGAGGCGCTGCGACGCGACGTGTGGATCGATTTCATTGCCGACACCGGGGACGACGTCGCGGTGAGCCGTGCGGTCGCGCGCTTGTTGTTCGCGCCTTACGAGCTGCCGGATCCGGATCAAGCGGGCGGCTTCCTCGTCGCGCCGCGCGGCGAGCTTTTGATCTTCGGGGGCGACACGGCGTATCCGGTCGCCACGGCGCAGGAGATCACGAACCGCGTGCTCGTCCCGTTCAACCAGGTGCTCGACGCGCTGCCGCCGGATCCGACCCCGCGCGTCTTGCTCGGGATACCCGGCAACCATGACTGGTACGACGGCCTCGACGGCTTCGCCCGCATGTTTCGCCGGCGCGAAGGGGGCGACGATGCGCCGGCGAGCAGGACCGGGGTTTCGACGCTCATGCTCCAGAACTACGCGGAATGGGCGCGTGAGTTCGTGCGCGGCGGCAAAATCGAGAAGCCCAAGGCGCTCGTGCTGCGCGGCTACGCCCCCGTGCAGAACGCCAGCTACTTCGCGCTGCCGGCATCGCCCGCTATCGAGCTCCTCGCCGTCGACCGCCAGCTTCGCACGCCCGACTCGCGCCAGCGAAGCTTCCTGATCGACGCGTACGAGGCGCACCCTGCGCGAGCGACCTGGGCGCTCCTGCCCGACCCGGTGTACCGCTTCGGGGGCGCGAGCAACTCCGGAACCGCGATGGTCGAGAGCCTGCACTTCGACCTCGGCGCGCGCGATCACTTCGTGCTCACGGGGGACATCCATCACTACGCGCGCATGCAGCGGGGGCGGCTCCTGCACGTGATCGCCGGCGGCGGAGGAGCGTTTCTGCATCCGCCCCGCATCGCGAAGGGCGGCCTCGTCGCCGAGCGCGCGTGGCCCGACCCGGCGCAATGCAAGCCGCTCCTGCGAGGGGTGCCGTGGAAGATCGCGCTCGGGCGTTCGGGCTTCTTACCGCACCTGCTCTTGCTCGCGCTGTTCACGCCGGCGGTGACGTTCGGCATGCGCGCCTGGGAGCGTCACCACGTGATCGTCTCGATGCCGATCGCCGTCACGCTGCTCCTCACGACGATCCTCGCGCTGATCGGCGGCGTTCGGCGCCGTCCCTCCGTGCTGCCGTTCGCCTTCGTCGCCGCGGCGTTCGTGGCGCTTTTTCCGGTGTTTTTCTCGTACGGGGTCGGCCGCCTGCTCGCCGAGCTCGCGCTCACCACGCCGACGACCGTGGTCGCCTGCCTCACGCTCGCCGCCGCCGTGCTCGCGGGCACCTGGGTATTCGGCGCCTTCCTCACGCTCCTCACGCGGCTCGGTTACGAGCACACGCAAGCCTTCACGGCGCTCGACCACCCCGGCTACAAGCACTTCGTCCGCCTGCGCCTACGCGCCGACGGTCGCGGCATCGACGGCTACTGCCTCGGCCTGGCGGACCCGTGCGCCAAAGACCAGGTCCCAGTGCTCGTGGACACGTTCCAATGGCGGCCTGTTACGGGGGCGGCACGCGGCGCCCCCCTCCGCTGAAGCAAGTTCAGCGGAGCCTTCCCCCACGCGGGCTCCCTTTCAGGGAGCGGGCATGCAATCCGTCGCCGCGGCCTAAATCCGCGAGACTTCGACGACGCCGCTCACTTTTTGCAGCGCCTTGATCACGGTCTTCAGCTGCGAAACGTCGCTGCAGTTGAAGGTGAAGACGTTGCGGGCGTGGCCGTCGTCGTCGGCTCGGCAGTTCGCTTCGCTGATGTTGATGCTCTGCGCGCTGAACGTCTGGCTCACGGTCGCGAGAATGCCGGGCTTGTTCGTCGTCGTGACGCAGATCTGCACGGGGCGCTGGACCTTCGCCTTCGAATCCCACGAGACGTCGATGCGCCGCTCCGGATCCATGTCGAGCGCCTTCCGGCATTCGCGGCGGTGCACGGTGACGCCGCGCCCGCGCGTGATGAACCCGATGATGCCGTCACCCGGCAGGGGGCTACAGCAGCGCGCGTAGCGCACGAGCACGTCGTCGATGCCGCTCACGCGGATACCGGCCTGATCGCGGCCGGTCACCTTGCGCACGAACTGCTCGATGCGCCCCGTGCGGAGCTGCTCGCTCGGCGGCTCGCTGTCGGGCGTCTGCTCCTGCATGCCCTGCACGACTTCCTCGGCGTGCACGCGGCCGTAGCCGATATCGAGCATCAAATCGTCGAGGTCCTGCGCGCCGTGCCGCGCGGCGACGCGCTTGATCTCCGCATCGTTCTTCGCAAGCTTGGTGAAGCTCAGGCCCGCGCCGCGCATCTCGGCCTCGAGCAGCTCGCGCCCGAGGTTCACGCTCTTCTGGCGGAGCTCGGTGCGGATGTGCGAGCGGATGCGCGAGCGGGCGCGCGTCGTCACGCAGAAGTCGAGCCAATCCTTGGTCGGCTGCTGCGTGGGCGAATTCATGATCTCCATGACGTCGCCGCTCTTCAGGCGGTAGCGGAGCGGCACGATCTGGCCGTTGGCGCGCGCGCCCGAGCAGTGCTGCCCGACCTCGGAGTGAATGGCGTAGGCGAAATCCACGGGTGTCGAGCCGCGCGGCAGGACGCGCACGTCGCCGCGCGGCGTGAACACGTAGACCTCGTCCGGGAAAAGGTCTATTTTCACGCTCTCGAGGAACTCGACCGGATCCTTCACGTTGCGCTGGAAGTCCGCGAGCTCGCGCAGCCAGGAGAACTTCTCCGCGTCCTTCGGATCGACGCCGCCCGAGATGCGCTCCTTGTAGCGCCAGTGCGCGGCGACGCCGTGCTCGGCCACGCGGTGCATCTCGTTCGTGCGGATCTGGATCTCGATGCGCTGCCGCCCGGGGCCGATGACCGTCGTGTGGAGCGACTGGTACATGTTCGGCTTGGGGAGCGCGACGTAGTCCTTGAAGCGCCCGGGGATCGGTGTCCAGCGCGAATGCATGGCGCCGAGCGCGGCGTAACAGTCCGCCACCGATTCGACGCAAATGCGGAACGCAAGGATGTCGTAGACCTGCTCGAACTCGCAGTTCTGGTCCTTCATCTTGCGATAGATGGAGTACATGTGCTTCGCACGCCCCGTGACGTCGGCCGCGAAACCCTGCTCCGCCAGCCGCGAGACGATCGTGCGACACACGCTCTCCGTGTAACGATCGCGATCCTTGCTCGTCCGGTGCAGCTTGGCGGCAAGCTCGTGATAGATGTCCGGCTCGAGGTACTTGAACGCGAGATCCTCGAGCTCGCTCTTCACGCGCTGCATGCCGAGGCGCGACGCGAGCGGCGCGTAAATCTCGCGCGTTTCGCGCGCGATACGCTCCTGCGACTCCGGCTTCATCGCGTCGAGCGTGCGCATGTTGTCGAGCCGATCGCAGAGCTTCACGAGCAAGACGCGAAGATCTCGCGCCATCGCCACGACCATCTTGCCGAAGCTCTCCGCCTGGCGGTCCTCGCGAGAGACGAAGTTGATCTTGCCGAGCTTCGTGACGCCATCGACGATCGTCGTCACCTCGGGACCGAACTCGCGCTCGAGGTCGCCGTTCGTGATGGTCGTGTCCTCGAGCACGTCGTGCAGGAGTCCCGCGCACACGCTGGCGGTGTCGAGGCGAAGCTCCGTGATGAGACCGGCGACGCTCGCGGGGTGGATGAAGTAGGGGTCCCCGCTCTTCCTCATCTGCCCCTGGTGCGCCCGCTCGGAATAGCGGTACGCCTTGCGGATGAGGTCCACATCCGCGGCCGGGTGGTAGCTCTTGACGAGCTCGACGAGGGAATCCACAGCGAGCATGGGAGTCATCGGGCGGCCCCGTGCCCGGTCGTTGGCGCTCCCAGGCGCGGGGTAAACACTAGGTTAAGTCTGCTCCGGCACTCTGGCAAAGCGCCACGTTTATCCGAGCTTTGTAGCTAACCCCCGGGGCTAGCCGTACCGGCTCGCCAGCCAGACTGGAAAGACTACTCCGCCGGGTGAGCCGCCAGCGGAGCGGGGACCGCCTTCGGGGCGCCGCCCTCGAGCCAGCGCCCGAGGTCGGAAAGCGCCCGTTCCGCCATCGCCTCGTACTTCGCCCGCTTCGCGAGGCGCTCCACCTTGCCGTTCGGGAGAAGGCGCGCCTCCCACGGCGCAAGGTGCGAGAAGGTGATGTTCGAGGGCTGGTAGTCCTCGGGGTGGCGACTGAGATGCGCAATCAGACCGCCGTGAGCCGTGGTGGGCGGCGGCAAGCTCGGCTCACGCCCTGCTAGGCGCTCGGCAATGAAGCGCGCAACCAAGAGGCCGCTCGCCGCGCTCTCGACGTACCCCTCCACGCCGCTCACCTGCCCTGCGAAGTACAGGCCGGGCTCACGCTTGAGCTGGAACGTCGAGTCGAGCAAGAGCGGCGCGCGCAGGAACGTGTTCCGGTGCACCGCGCCGTAGCGCAGGATCTCGCACTCCTCGAGGCCCGGGATGGTCCGGAAGATGCGCTCCTGCTCCCCGCGAATGAGCCGCGTCTGGAATCCGACGATGTTGTAGGCGGTGGCCGCCGCGTCCTCGGGGCGGAGCTGAACGACGGCGAAGGGCCAGCGGCCCGTGCGCGGATCGGTGAGCCCGACGGGCTTCATCGGTCCGAACGCGAGCGTCATCTCGCCGCGCTCCGCCATCACCTCGATCGGCAGGCAGCCTTCGAAGTAGCGCACGTCCTCGAAGCTCTCGGGCGCGACCTTCTTGGCGGCGAGGAGCTCGGCGACGAACGCTTTGTACCCGGCCTCGTCGAACGGCGCGTTGACGTAGGCGCTCTTGTCCTCTTCCGTTTCGCCCTTGTCCCAGCGCGAGGCGCGAAAAACCTTGGTTTCGTCGATGGAATCAGCGCTCACGATGGGCGCGATCGCGTCGTAGTACGCGAGCCGCTCCTCGCCGATGCGCCGCGCAATGTCGGCGGCGAGCGCATCGCCGGTGAGCGGCCCCGTCGCCACCACGAGCGGGCGCTCGTCGGGCAAGCGCTCGACCACTTGGCTCACGACCTCGATCAGCGGGTTCGCTTTGAGCTCGCGCGTCATGTGCTCGGAGAAGCGATCGCGATCGACGGCGAGGGCACCACCGGCCGGCACCTTCGTCTGCTCGGCCGCCGCCATCACGCGTGAGCCGAGGCGTCGCATCTCCTCCTTCAGGAGGCCGACCGCGTTCGCGAGCGCGGCGCCGCGAAACGAGTTCGAGCACACGAGCTCGCAGAGCGAGTCGCTCGACTGCGCGGGCGTGCGGCCGAGCGGCTTCTGCTCGAGCACGCGCACGCGAATGCCGCGCGCCGCGAGCTGGAGACCGCACTCCGAGCCCGCGAGGCCTGCGCCGACGATGGTGACGACGGGGGCGGTCACGGCGGCGCCGATGCCGACTGCTCGCCCACCCCGTGCGCGTGACCCGGGGCTCCAGCGTGCTCGCCGGCTTCACCGCCCTCGCCCGCTTCCTCGAGCGGACGCGAGTAGCCGCATTCCTTGCCGCGGCCGCAGATGAGCTTCGGATTCTTCTGGCCGCCACCCTGCACGAGGAACGGGTGCTTGCAGAGCGGGCACGGCTCGTTCACCGGCTTCGCCCACACCTTGAAGTCGCACTTCGGATAGTTCGTGCAGCCGTAGAACGGACGCGCGCCGCGCTTCTTCGAGCGGATTTCGACGATGTCGCCGCCGCACTTCGGGCACGGGACGCCGAGCGGCACGGGCTTCGCGTTCTTGCACTCCGGGTAGCCGCTGCAGGAGAGAAACTCTCCGTAGCGCCCGGTCTTGATCATCATCTTGCGCTGGCACTTGTCGCAGACGTAGTCCGTCATGCGGGGCTGGGCGGGCGCGTTGCCGTCCTTGCCGAGGTCGCGCGTGAACTTGCACTTGGGGTACGCGGAGCAGCCCAAGAACCAGCCGTTCTTGCTCCAGCGCTTGTTCAGCGTCGAGCCGCAGTCGTCGCACTTGAACTCGGTCGGCTCGGGCTCCGGCGCCCAGCGCTTGCCCTTCTTGGCGCCGTCGAGCACCTCGCGGAAGCGCTCGTAGAAGCGGGAGAGGAGCTTGGTGCGCTCGAGCTTGCCCGCCTGGACGTCGTCGAGCTCTTCCTCCATCTTGGCGGTGAAGCTCGGATCGATGAAGTCGAGGTTCGTGCCGACGAGGCCGTCGACCACGAGCTTGCCGAGCTCGGTCGCTTTCATCTGGCCGCCGGGCAGCTTCTCGACGTAGTCGCGCGCCTGCACCTTGCTGATGATCTCGGCGTAGGTGCTGGGGCGTCCGATGCCGCGCTTCTCGAGCTCGCGCACGAGCGAGCCTTCGTTGAAGCGCGCGGGCGGTTGCGTGAACTTCTGCTCGGTGAGCACGCCCGGGGGCGTCCGCAGCGTGAGCGCTTCGCCTTCGGCGACGGGCGGCAGGAGGCCTTCCTCGTCGTCGGCGGCGCGCGCAGCGGCGCTGCCGTTCGCTCCGTTGCTGCCGTTCGCGCCGTTCGCCCCGTTGGTCGCGGCGGCGCCTTTGCCCTCGCCGTCGGCGTCCTCTTCACCGGCGAGCTCCTTCGGGCCCTCTTCGAGCGCGTGGCTCGCCTGGTACTGCTCGAGCCAGCCGCTGAACTTCAGGACCTTGCCGGTCGCGCGCAGGCCATACTTCTTATGGCTGGGACCCGAGACGCTCGGCGTGGCTTCGATGTCGACGCCCGTCTGATCGTAGACGGCAGGCGCCATCTGCGACGCCACGAAGCGATCCCAGACCAGGCGGTAGAGCTTGAACTGCTCGTCAGTGAGGTGCTTCCTCACCTTCTCGGGCGTGAGCTCGAGGGACGTGGGGCGAATCGCCTCGTGCGCCTCTTGGGCGTCTTTGCGGGATTTGAAGACGTTCGGCTTCTCGGGCAGGTGTCGCGCGCCGTACTGCTGCTCGATGAACGCGCGAACCTCGGTCACCGCGTCCGGGCTCACACGGACGGAGTCGGTACGCATGTAGGTGATGAGACCGACGAGACCACCGTCCTTCTTGAGGTCGATGCCCTCGTACAGGCGCTGCGCCACGCTCATCGTGCGCTTGGTGGTGAAATGCAGGTAGCTCGTGCCGTCCTGCTGCAGCTTGCTCGTGGTGTACGGCGCGGGCGCATTCCGCTTCTGCTCGCGCTGCGTGACGGCTGCGACGCGGAACTTGGCGCTCTCGAGATCGCGACGCACGGCCGCTGCCTGCTCGCCGTTCGTCACCTCGAGCTTCTCGCCGTCCGCCTTGGCAAGCCGCGCGATGAGCTCGCCCGCCTTCGCCTTCAGCCCGACGGCGACGTTCCAGTACTCTTCGGGCACGAAGGCCTCGATTTCCCGCTCGCGATCGACGATGAGCCGGAGCGCGACGGACTGAACGCGGCCGGCGCTGAGGCCGAAGGCGAGCTTGTTCCAAACGAGCGCCGAGACGTCGTAGCCGACGATGCGGTCGAGCACGCGGCGGGCCCGCTGTGCGTCGTAAAGGTGCTGGTCGAGCTCGCGAGGCGCTTCGATGCCGTGCTGGACACCCTTCTTCGTGATCTCGCCGAACTCGACGCGCTTCACGTCGAGCTGAGGACGCCCGAGCTCCTCGGCGAGGTGCCAAGCGATCGCCTCCCCTTCGCGATCGGGGTCGGTCGCGAGCAGGAGCGTATCGACCTTCTTCGCCTCGGCCTTGAGCTCGGTGAGCACGTTGGCCTTGCTCTCGATGACCTCGTACGTCTCCTGGAAGCCCTTCTCGACGTCGATACCCATCCGCTTGGGCAAATCCTTGATGTGCCCTTTGCTCGCCACCACCTCGTAGCCGGACCCCAAGTACTTCTTGATGGTCTTGGCTTTGGCGGGCGATTCGACGACGACGAGGGTTTTACCCATGGGGATCCTTGATATCCGGCCGATGACGGGAGGCTAAGTTTCGGTCAATGTACGTCGAGCGCAAGGTGCTCGGCACGCACACTGGCCGCTTTACTCAGGTATTACGGCTATTTACGAAGTGAAACCGGCTGCGCGGCGGGGCGCCGGCAGAGAAGGCCGGCGGGGTCGGGACCTAGCACGCCTTCCAGAGTGAGCGTCAAGACATGCCGCTGGGCAGCGGCCGCCGGTAGCCCCGTGCGCTCGCAAACCGCGTCCAGATCCCGCGCGCCGGCGTCGACCGCAGCGAGCACGCGCCCGAGCTCCTCTCGATCCGATGGCGCGGTCCCGAAGAAGGCAAGCTCCTGCTGAGCCGCAGGCTGCCGGCGACCGCGCCGCGCCTTGCGCTGGGGAACGTTGAGCGACCGCTCCGGTAAGGAGAGGCGCCGCTCGAGCTCACGGAGCACGTTCTCTGCGCGGACGCAGGGCAGCGCACCTCGCTCGAGATCCTGCAGCGAGCCGCGGCCGCGCTTGCTCCACGGTGCGGACGGTACGACGAACAGCGGCCGCCCGAGCCGGCGTGCCCAGCGAGCGGCATTACGCGCGCCGCTACGAAAGGGAGCTTCCACGACGACGAGCGCGTGGGACAGCGCGACCAAGGCCCCGTTTCGCACGAAAAAGCTGCTCGTTTGCGCCGCCACCGCGTCAGCCACCAGGGAGAGGTAGGCCCCGTTACGCTCGACGATACGCCTAAAAAGCGCGGCGTTCTTCGCCGGGTAGGGTACCCGATAGCCAGCGGGGGCAATCACCAGCGTCGGTCCGCGGCCGCGCAAGGCGCCCAGGTGCGCCGCGGAATCGATGCCTTCCGCTCCGCCCGAAAGGACCACGACTCCGGCGCGCGCCAGATTCGCCGCCAGCCGAAAAGCGAATCGCCACGCCTTCTTACTCGGCTTGCGCGTCCCGACGATGGCGACGCTCGGGCCATGGGGGAAGTCTCCCGTCAGGTGGACCAGAGCCGGAGGAACCGCCAGATCGAGGAGGCCGGGAGGTAGCTGAGGGCCTTCGAGCACTTGCGACGATGCGCTGACCATCGCGGGGGGAATCGGCCCCTCGGGCTGCCCGGTTGTGCCCCAAGAAACTTACAAGCGAGGAGGATAGCATGCTACATTTCCCGACATCATGAAGCTCGTCGTGGCGACCCATGGTCATTGCTTCGACGGCCTCGGGAGCGCGGTGCTCTTCACTCACCTCGCGCGCGCTCTGCACGAGGAACCGCTCGACGTGACGTACCGAGCATGCGGCTACGGCGGCGGGCAGGCGCGCGCCGACGACGCGATGCTCGATGGCGACCTCAACGCCATCCTCGACTACCGCTACCACCCCACCGACAAGCTCAGCTGGTACTTCGATCACCACCGCACGGCGTTCGAGACCGAAGAAAGCCGCCAGCACTTCGATAAGCGACAAGCCACCGGCCGCTTCTTCTACGACGCCGCCGCGTCCTCCTGCACGAAGCTCATCGCCAACGTCGCGCGCGAGCGCTTCGATATCGACTGTTCGGCGCTCGACGAGCTCGTGACGTGGGCCGATCGCATCGACTCGGCGCGCTTCGGTAGCGCCGAGGAGGCGGTCGATCGCAGCGACCCCATCATGCAGCTCGTCAGTGTCGTCGAGCACTACGGTGACGACGCGTTTCTGACGCGCCTGGTTCCCGAGCTTCTGACGCGCTCGCTACGCGATGTCGCGTCGCGCTCCGAGGTCAAATCGCGCTACCGCCCGCTCGGCCGCAAGCACGACCGCTACGTGGATCGCGTGCGGAAGAGCAGCCTGCGCCAGGGGCGCGTCGTATTCGTCGACCTGACGGAAGAGGTGCTCGACAGCGTCGGCAAATTCGTGACGTACGCGCTCTTTCCCGACTCCGTGTACTCGGTGGTGATCGGCCTGCTCAAGCACGGCCCGAAGATCTCCGTCGGCTACAATCCCTGGTCGGGCCGCCCGCGCGACGCCGACATCAGCTCGATCTGCGCGCGCTACGGCGGCGGCGGTCACCCGGTCGTCGGCGGCATCGCGTTTTCCAACGCCGAGATCGACCGCGCGCGCAACGTCGCCCGCGAGATCGCGGCCGAGCTCGCGGGCTAAATCCTTGAGGAACGAGCTCAAGGACACATGAGTCAGGTTCGCAGGACGCGGTTTTCGGGGCCGGGGCCCCGAAAACAAACACCAAGAAAAGCATCAGAATCACCTCCCCGCCGAGAGGCAGGCGGGGCGCTCCCGTCGTCGACCTCGACGCCGGCAGACCCTTTCAAACCCAGCACGCTTCATCCGGCTGGGCGGACCCGCTAGACCTTGGCGACGAGCGCGCGAACGCACGCGTGGCAGCGGCCCGAAGGTGCTCGCCCGTTCGTGCTCGGGCACCGCGGCGCGCGCCATGCCGCGCCGGAGAACACAGAGAGGGCCTTCGCGCTCGCGCTTTCGGAAGGTGCCGACGGCGTCGAGCTCGACGTGCGGCTCGACCGTGACGGGCGCGTCATCGTCCTCCACGATCGCACGCTTGCGCGCGTTTCGTCGGGGCAGGAAACGCGCGACATCGAAGAGCTCGGGGAAGAGGAGCTCGGACGCGTGTCGGTCGGGGGCGAGCGCGTGCCCTTGCTCTCGGACGTGCTCGCTTGGGCGCGCGAACGGAGAACGCGCGTGAACGTGGAGCTGAAGAGCGACGGCAGCCGCCCCCTGGCGCTCGCTCGTGCGGTAGCGCGCGTCGTGTGCTCGAGCGGCGCCGGGCCCGAGTGCGTGCTGTTCTCGAGCTTCGATCCGCTGCTGGTCGCGGCGCTCGGCGTGCTTTCGCCGGCGCTGCCGCGCGCGCTCTTGATCGATCGGGGCGGCACCGTCGAGCGCGCGGCGACGGCGTTCCGCTGGCTGTCGGACGGGGTGAACCCGCATCGCGAGCTCGTGACGCGCGAGCGGATGGCGCATTGGAAGGACGGGGGTGCGATCGTCGCGACGTGGACCGTGAACGACGAAGCCGAAGCTCGGCGACTCGCCGAGCTCGGCGTCGACAGCATCATCAGCGACGAGCCCGGCAAGATCCTGCGGGCGCTCGGCGGCGGTCCGGCGCCCGCAAACCGTTGAGGAACGCGAGCGGAGCGAGCACGCCGAAGGCGGCGGGGGAGCGGTCGCGTAGCGAGCCGCGGGGGCAAGGCCCCCTTCAAAGGATCAGGCGGAGCGGCGGCCGGCG
>DASUGE010000541.1:0-6348 GCA_036274215.1 Polyangiaceae bacterium
GCTCACCATTTTTCTGACCGCTGGTTGCGCCTCGCCGCAACGCGTTCCCCCCGAGCCGCCGGGGCCGCCTGCCGTGACCGCGAGCGCGCCCGCATCCGCTGCTCCTGCACCCGCTGCGCCCGCGCCGGTCGCGAACGTCGAGGTGACGCCGGCGGTCGCGCAAGCGCTCGCCGCGCCGGATCGCACCGAGGCCGATCGCGCGCTCGATGCGGGACGAAAGCCCGAGCAGTGGCTCTCGTTCTTCGGCATTGCGCCCGGGCAGCACGTCGCCGAGATCGCCGTGGGCGGCGGCTACACGAGCGAGCTCTTGGCGCGCATCGTGGGGCCGACGGGCAGCGTGATCGGCGAAAATCCGAGCATTTTTCTGCAGCGCTTCGCGGAGAAACCGTGGAGCGAGCGGCTCGCGAAGGCCGTCATGAAGAACGTCGTGCGCTCCGACGGCGAGCCCGCCGCGCCGTTTCCCGCGGGCACCACGGGGCTCGACGCCGTGCTCAGCGTGCTCGTCTATCACGACACCGTCTGGCAAGGCGTCGACCGCGCGGCGATGAACGGAGCCATCTTCGCGGCGCTCCGTCCCGGCGGCGTGTACGGCATCATCGATCACAGCGGGCGCCCCGGCACCGGCATGACGGAGACGGAGTCGCTTCATCGCATCGAGGAGTCGGCGCTTCGCGCCGAGGTCACGCAAGCGGGCTTCGTGCTCGACGGCGAAGCCACGTTTCTCCGGAACCCCGCCGACACGCGCGACTGGAGCGCGTCGCCGCGCTTCGCCGGCGAGAAGCGCGGCACCTCCGACCGCTTCGTGCTGCGCTTCAAGAAGCCTGGTTGAGCGGCCGATCTGGTACGCGCGTTGCTTGCGCTACCGGGCATGACGCCCACGGAAAACGGTAACGAGATCGAGGCACATTTTCTCGAGCTGCTCAAAGCCTTCAAAAACGCCACGCTCATCACGCGCGCCTTCGGCGGCGGACTCCACGGCAGGCCCATGTCCATCGGGCATACCGAGGACGACGGCACGCTCTGGTTCTTGACGGACCTGCAAGCGGGAAAGGTCTCCGAGCTCGCGCGCGATCCGCACGCGCTCGTCTCGCTCGCCGAATCCGACAAGTACATCGTGATGACGGGCGAAGCCGAGCTCGTGCGCGACGCGGAGAAGGCGAAGTCGCTCTGGAAAGAGCCGTTCCGCGTGTGGTTCAAGGGACCGGACGATCCGGCGCTCACGCTGATCCGCTTCCAACCCGACGAGGGCGAGTACTGGAACAACGCCGGCGCCCAGGGGATCAAGCAGGCGTTCCGCGCTGCAAAGGCCTACATCAAGGGCGAGCCCATGAAGGACGTCGACGACCCAGGCGTCCACGGCCGCGTGTTGCGCTAGCGAGCAGGAGAAGTCCCCTCGAGGGCGGCGCGCCCCTCACGGGTGCGCGCCGCCCATCCCCGCTACCGATTGTTCTGCGCGTTCGAGTACGCGCTCGAGCCGCTCGCATTCGGCTGGTTGCGCGTGCCCGAGCCGGTATGGCCGTGCTCCTCCGTCTCGCGTCCCATCAGCTTGTCGCCGACCTCTTTCATCAACGGCTTGTTCGCCTTGAGCCGGTTGTGCACGTCTTTGACGCCCATCACGTCCTCCGCGATGTCCTCGGCGCGGCGCTTCGAGTGGCGATCCGGCACGCTGCCCTCGAGCGTGACCTCGCCCTCGCTCACGGTCACGGCGATGTCGCTCGCGTCCACCTCGTCGTCCCAGCTCAGCCGGTCGCACACGTCTTCGCGCACGCGCTCGTCGGAGCGGGTGTAGCCGCGCGGGCCTTTGCCGCTGAAACCGCCGCGCGGCGTGGCCGTGGGGTTCGCGGGGAGCCCGAAGCCCTGCGACCATTCGGGGTACGGGCGCGACTCCCTCCAGCGGCTACCGGAGCCCTGGGAGCGCGACTCGCGGTCCGTGCGTTCCCGGTCCCACTCGCTCTGGCCGTGGCGTGGCTCGGCGACCTGCTGGCTGTAGAAGCCGCGGTTGCGGTCCTCATAGCCGCCGCCGTAGCCGCGGTTCGCGTCGTCGTCGCCACCGCGGTAGCCCCGCTCGCCGTACACGCCGTAGTTGGCGAAGCCGCCGTAGCCGCGCTCGCCGTAACCGCGCTCGCCGTAACCGCGCTCGCCGCCTTGTGATTCACGACCGGTGCGAAAGCGCCGCTCGTTGCGCTCGCGCTGGCTCTGCCATTCGTCGTCGCTCCGGTCGAAGTCGTCTTCATAGCGTCTGGTCATGATTGCTCTCCTCACGTTTGGCGCGAACGCGGGGTGCAACGCGAATGCCAACGAGCGTGGCGCGCCAGGGTCGCTCAGGCGGGTGTCCGCGAGCCTTGCCGTCGAGGGCGAGCTCTTCGTGCGACGCACCGACCCGATCGGCTACAGCGAGGCGCTTTGGTGCGCGCGGTCAACCGGCGCTCTTGGCCTGGTCGGCGCGCCCACAGCGACACTCGCGGGGCGGCTCGTCGTGAACGGGGCAATCCGGCTCGTGCTGGCCGTCACGGACGCACGCTTCGCAGCTGCAGAGCTCGCCGCCCTTGATTTGCTCGGGGGTGACCGTAAGGCGAGGGCCGGGACGGTTCATCCACGCAGAGAAAGCACGTTCCATGCTCGTACGGGCGCGCTCGCGGTCGCGCGGCGCGTCAGCCGCTCGCCTGCCGACCTTCCGTCACGGTGCGCAAGATCTCCGCGACTGCCTCGTACAACGCTTCCGGGATTTCGTCGCCGAGCTCGAGCTCGCGCAGGGCGCGCGCGATGGGCACGTCTTGGATGCACGGGATGCCGTAGGCGTGCGCCGCGGCGACGATCGCTCGCGCGAGCTCGCCTTCACCCTGCGCCACGACCTTCGGCGCTTCGTCGAGCTCCTCGACGTAGCGGAGCGCGCTCGCCAGGTGCGTCGGGTTCACGATCACGACCGTCGCTTCGCGCACGGCGTTGACGATGGAACCGGCGAGCGCTTCCTGATGGGCGCGCCGGCGTTTCGCGCGGATCTCGGGATCGCCCTCCGCTTCGCGAAATTCGCGCCGGATCTCGTCCTTGCTCATGCGGTGGCGCGCGCGAAAGCTCTGGTGCGTGATGACCAGATCGACGAGCGCGAGTCCGACCCCGGCGAGCGCGACCAGCACCCCGAGCTGCTTGCCGAGCGCAGCGACGAGCGGCCCCACGGCGAGCTCGTTGCCGGCCGCCGTGGCCACGTCCGCCGCGTGATTCCGGAGCACCGACACGGTCACGAAACCGGCGAGCCCCGCCCCGACCAGGGCGCGCGCGAGTGCAAACCAGCGCTCGCGTCTGAACAAATTTTTCAGGCCTTGCACGGGATCGAGCCGCTCGAGTCGCGGCGCGAGCTTGCCGAAGCTCACGACGCCGCCCGTTTGGACCCAGCCGAGCGCGACGGCCGTGCCGGCGACGGCGAGGAGCAGCGGCGCCGACAGCGAAATGACCTCGGTCGCGAGCGTGGATGCCGCGCTCCCCGCGCCCGGGAGCCCCGAGCCGAGCGTCGTTCGGAGGAGCGACGCTGCGCGCGCGGAGGTCGCCGCGAGCGTGCCCGGCACGAGCAACACCGCGACGAGGAGCGCGAAGCTCTGCCCGAAGGCCGCCGACAGGGGCCCGTCGCCTTCAGCGCGGGCGCGGCGCAGGCGCCGTGGTGTGGGCTCTTCGGTCTTTTCGGCCATCGGCGGGTGTGCAGGCGCGGTCGGTCAGCGCAGGATACAGTTGCGCGGGCTCTAGCCCGTGAGGTTCGCCGCCGCTTCGATGTCGGCGGCCTCGAGGATTGGCTCAGAAGATGGGATAGGGCAACCCGCGTCCACCGGTAGTGCGCCACGCGTTGGCGGTCTGCTGGATGATCGGGATCCGCACCGCCGGTGGGGGATGGTCACGCTCGAACGAGAACAGGATGTCGACCGGCGAGGACTGGTCGAGGCCGGAGAAGAACTGCATCGTCAGCAGCGCTCCGCCTTCGGTGAAGTGGTAGCCGTTGCGGCGCGCGCCCGTCGTGAGCGCGTCGTTGAGCCCCGACATGTCCGCCGCGATCTCGTACGGTTGATTGAAGAGCGGCACGTTGCTCGCGAGGAGCTGCCCGACCTCCGCGAGCGGGATGTTGCCGGCGCCCGTACAGGGGAGGTGGCCCAGATAGTGGTGGGCGAGCTCGTGGCCGAGCACGAAGGCGATCTGCTCGTCGAGGACCTCACGCTGGCGTCCGAGCTTTTGGGGCTGATTGTCGATGCTCGCGTCGAAGAAGCCGGGAGCCGGTTGAACGATCGGGCGCTTGGGCTGCTGTCGGGTCGCGATGAGCTGGATGTATTCGCCGACCTTGTTGGTGCGCGCGATCTCGTCGTACGCCTTCGCGCGCGCCAGGTGCGCCTGGATGTCGAGCAGCCCGTCCGTGATCGCCATCGCCGCCTTGCCGTCGCGCGTGCAGGTGGCGAACGCGTTCACCTCGCCGGGCGAGCTGTCGACGACGATGGGCACGTTGGCCACGCGACCCTGTTGCAAGGGCGGTAGTGTCGAGACGAGCTCGCGGATGATGCTCGAGCTCTCGGCGCGCAAGAACCCGAGGTCCGTCGCGTTGATCGGATCGACGCCGCCGGCGGCGGGCGGTGGAGCCGCACCCGGCACGGGGGGTGTGGCGGGCATGCCCGGTGCCGCGGCCGTCGGGGGCACGCCGGGGGCAGGCGCGGCTCCCGGTGCGCCGTAGGTCGGCTGACCCGGCGCCCCGGCTCCGTACTGGTAGGTCGGATAGGCGACCTGCGGCTCGTCGTGCTTGCAACCCGGCGAGCCGAGCACGGCGAGCGCGATCAGCGCGGGCCACGAATTCGTCGGGGTGAAGAAGGTTTTCATGTCCACCGGTGCGGCCGGCGTCACGATGACGCAGGATAGCTCCCGTGGCAACGGACGTGATCCCGCGTCGCTTTCGTCAAGCGGCGCAGCCGTTCGTCGGCAACAACCGTGTCGAGCTCCTGCGCGACGGGGTCGAGGCCTACCCGCGCATGCTCGCTGCCATCGAGGCGGCGCGCGAGCAGTGCCTGCTCGAGATGTACTGGTTCGATTCCGATCACGCGGGGCGGCGCTTCGCGGACGCCCTGGGTGCGGCGGCCCGACGCGGGGTCGAGGTGGCCGTCATCTACGACGACATCGGGAGTATCGGCACCGACCCGCTGATGTTCGAGGAGCTCAAGGCGGCGGGCGCCCACGTCCGCGTCTTCAATCCGGTCGCCCCTTGGCGGCGCCGCTTCCGCCTCGATCGGCTCACGCTCCGCGACCATCGCAAGATCCTCGTCGTCGACGGGGAGGTGGGCTTCACCGGCGGCTGCAATCTGGCCGCGGCGTGGCTCCCGATCGACGACGGCGGGCGTGGTTGGCGGGACGACGCCGTCCGGGTCGAAGGCCCCGCGGTGCGAGGCCTCACGAGCAGCGTGCTCCGCACCTGGCACGCGCTCGGCGGACCGACGTTGCGCCGGATCCGCCCGAGCATCCCGCCCTCCGGCACGAGCGGGGCCCAAGCCGTGCGCGTGCTGGCCGAAAGCTACTTTCGCGCGCGGCGCGAGATCTCCCGCGCTTACGTGCGCGAGCTCTATCACGCGAAGGAGCGTGCCTGGATCCGCAACGCCTACTTCATTCCCGATCGCAGCGTGCGGCGCGCGCTCGGTCACGCGGCGCGGCGCGGCGTGGACGTGCGCGTGATCATGCCGGGCGAGACCGACGTGGAGCTCGTGCGTCACGCCAGCCGCTCGAACTGGGGCTACCTGCTCCGCCACGGCGTGCGCCTCTTCGAGTACCAGGAGGGGGTCTTGCATGCGAAGAGCGCCGTCATCGACGGGCGCTGGAGCACGATCGGGACCTTCAACCTCGACTACCTGTCGCTGCGCTCGAACCTCGAGATCAACGTTTCCGTTCGCGATCCCGGCTTCGGCGCCACGATGGAAGCGTCGTTCATCCGCGACCTCGACCAGAGTCGCGAGATTGACCGCACGGCGTTCCGTTTCCGCCCCTTGGGCGACCGCCTGCTCGAGCTGCTCGTCTACCGCTTCCGGAAGCTGCTCTGAAAGCTCGAACGCCGACGGCCAACTGCTACTAATACCCCGTGGTGTCCGACGCGCGTCTCGAGGTTCGCACGCACGGCTCGCTGCGCGAGCTCGGGGAGGAAGCGTATCGCTCGCTCCTGGACGAGGAGACTCCGCCGTTTCTGCGGTTCGAGTGGCTCGACGCGCTCGAGCGCACCGGCTGCGTCTCGCCGAAGCGCGGCTGGCTCCCCATGCACCTCACGTTCCACGTCGAGGGCGAGCTCCTCGCGGCGGCGCCCGCGTACGTGAAGGGCAACAGCGAAGGCGAGTTCGTGTTCGA
>DASUGE010000542.1:0-7562 GCA_036274215.1 Polyangiaceae bacterium
GGCCACACGTCGACGACGCCGCCGCGAATCGCGAACCCGCCCGGATCCTCGACGACGGGGGTGCGCAGGTAGCCCGCGGCCGTCAAAAGCTGGGCGGTTCGCTCGAGATCGAGCTCGGCGTCCGTGACGAGCTCGAGGCCGGCACGCACGAGCGCAGCGGGCGGCGCGGCACGGCGCAGGAGCGAGCCGGGCGTCGCCACCGCGGCGCGCCACGGCAGCCCCCGAGCGATCGTGAAGAGCGCGGCCGCTCGCTGCATCGCCAGCCGTCGATCGGGGTGGACGTCGGCGTACGGGCTCGTCTCGCTGGTCGTGAGCAGGAGCGGGGGCGGCTCGCCGGCGACCGGAGCCACGCCGGGCACGGCGAGCGTCGCGAGCGCGCGCAGGTCCTCGGCGGCGCGCAGCGCGCCCTCGTGATGCGGGGCGACGTAGAGGACGTGGCTCGCCCCGTGCGCGAGCAGGGCGCGCGCGAGCAGCACCGGCCCCGAGCCGGCCGCGCCCACGACGGCAAACCCGTTGCGCGTCGCGAGCGCCTCACGGGCACCGTCCGCGACCGAGATCAGTCGGCGATCACTCGGTAGCTCGAACATTGCGGGCCGAGGTTCTAGTACGGGCGAGCGCGATCGCTACTCGGAGTCGCTGGTGTGAGCGAGCGCCGCGAGCAGGTGATTGCCCGCGCGGAGCGACCAGGGGCCGTCGCGGCGGGCAGCGAGATGGGCGCGGAAGGCCGCCACGGAGGCGTCGTAGGAGCCTAAACGGTAGAGCAGCACGCCGCGCGCGAACGCCGCCGGGTAGTCGTGATCGAGCGCCTCGAGCGCGCTCACGTACCCGAGCTGGTGCTCGATGCGCGAGGCGACGTCGGCGCCGGCCGGAAGCCGCAGGAGGAGCGCGTAGCGTGCGCGCTGCTCCTCGAGGCTCGCGACGAAGGCGGGGTGCCGGGCGAGCCCGGTGAGCTCGTTCCAGCGGCTTCGAAACAGCAGCGCGAGCTCCTCGTCGGTGAGCAGGACGCGCTGCTCGTCGAGCCAGTCGCTCGCGCGCGCGAGCTCCCAGAAATCGCCGCCGAGCTCGCGGAGCTCGGTGCTCGCCACGCCCGAGCGGACGGCGTCGTGACACGCGCTCAGGAAGAGCTCCGCCTGCACGGCGCGCAGCGACAGAAGCCCCGCCGTTCCGCTTTCCTTGATGGCCTGCACCGTCGCGAGGCGCAGCTCCGTGAGCTTTGCGTCCGGGTTTCCGCCCGGCTCGGCCGAGGCACGACCGATCCGCCGAATCGTCTCGCCCACGGCTCGCACGGGGAACGGAAGTGTGTGGCGCCGTGCCTCGCCGGCCCGCGCGCTCTCGCTCGACACGACTTCGCGGAGGCGCGCGTGGTTCGGAAGCGGCACGGGGAGCTCGAAGGCGAGCGTCGGTTCCGTCGCGCGCGGTGCCGCGAGCGCCGCCGCCACGCCGACGATCGCGACGCCCACGAGAACGATGCCGCCCTTGGCGCTCTGCTTGACACCCTCGAAAATCCGCTGAAGAGTCAAGAGCTAGTCGGCTTTCGGTTGCAAGATCGGGAATCGAGGTTCTGCTTGGAAGACAAACGCCTTCACGCGAGAGTTCCGATCGACATCACCGTCGCGTGCGAGGGAGCGACCGTGAAGCGCTTCGAGGCCCACGGCAAAGACATCAGCATCGGGGGCATGTTCTTGGAGTCGCAGCAGCTGCCGGTGTTCGGAACGGCCCTCACGATCGTAGGCCGCCTGCCGGGGGCGAAGAAAGACGTGAGCCTTCCCGCGGTGGTTCGCTGGACCAAGCCGGGGGGCTTCGGCGTGCAGTTCGGCCTGCTCGGCGCGCTCGAAACCCACCTCATCAGCGAGCTGATGAAGGGCGGCTGAGCCCGCCCAGGCGCCCGCAATGGCCGCAATTCCCGGCTCTCCGGAGCGCTTTTTCAACGAGTACGTGCCGGCGGAGCTCGCGCGGCTCAAGGGTACGTTGGGCGACCGCTCGTCGGTCGGTTCCGTCGTGTTCGAGGTCACCCCGGGCGGCACCTGGTCGCTCGGTCTCGAGCAGGGGGAGGTGCGCGTGACGGCGGGCGCCGCGGCGGACGCGCTCGTGCGCATCACGATCGCCGCCGACGATTTCGTGCCCGTCGTCGTCGGAGGCGCCGAGCGTCTCGGCAGCGCGGCGAGCGTCGAGCAACGGCTCGTTGCAGCGCGCGTGCTCACGGTCGATGCGGATCGCGCGCGGCTCTTACGCGAAGCGCCCGGTTCCATTGCGCTCAAGCTCACGGGCGCCGCGGGGGTCACGCACCGTCTCGTCATCACGCTCGGCGCTGCCACGCCGAAGCTCGACGCACCGGACTGCGAGCTTACCTGCGCGCTCGAGGATCTCTGGGCGATTCAGAGCGGCGCGCGCAACGCGTTCGAGCTCCTGATGGACGGCAAGCTCACGATGACCGGCAAGGTCGAGCTCGCGATGGCCCTCGGCGCCGCGCTCGGCTAGCCGGGCTGCTCAGCGGATCGCCAGGCTTTCGCCTTCGAAGGTGAGCCCGAGCGGCTCGAGCACGACGCGGCGCGGGCCGCTCGCGACGTGCCCGGCATCGAGCAGCGGCGTGCCCGCGAGGGCGGCGATTTCGCGGGCGCGCTCCGCCGATTGGGCGGTCACGTAGAAGGCGAAGCCCGCGCCCATGTTGAAGGTGCCGTACGCCTCCGCCGTCTTCATGCCGGCCGCTTCGACGAGATACGCGAGGACGGGCGGCACGGGAGGCAGCGCTTCCACGACGTAGCAGAGCGCCTGGCTCGCGCGCATCAGCTTGCGCCAGCCGTGGCCGGTCACGTGCACCGCGTAGTGAAGCTCGACGCCGCCGTCGAGCAGGGCCGCCACGAGGCGCGCGTAGAGCGGCGTGGGGTCGAGCAGCGCTTCGCCGAGCGAGCGACCGCGTGGATCGCCCGGGAGCGGCGTGCGGTAGCCGTCGGGGGCGCGTGCCGCGAGGTCGCGCGCGAGGGTAAGGCCGTTCGTGTGGATGCCCGTCGACGGGGCGATCAAAATGCGGTCTCCCGCCGCGACGCGCGAGCCGAGGAGCAGCTCTTCGCGGCGCGCAATCGTACCGACCGCAGAGCCACCGAGCACCACCGTGCCGGGCTCGATCATGGTCTTGAGCACCTGCGTCTCGCCGCCGCCCCAGGCGCAGCCGGCGTCGTCGCAGGCCGCGCCCCAGCCGCGCACCAGATCGGCGAGGCGGCCCTGATTTTCGAACCAGTCCGAGCTCCCCGCGCCCCAATACGCCGTCATGCAGAGCGGGCGTGCCCCCACCGTGATGAGGTCGTTCACGATCGTCGCGACCGTGTCGCGAGCGATCGCGTCGTAGAAGCTCCGCCCGAGGAGCGGGGCCACGGCGTCGGCCACGAGGTTCTTCGTGCCGAGCGCTTCCGTCACCGTCGCGAGCAGCCGGTCGCCGAGCTCGAGCACGTACGCGCTCTCGCCGCGGCTCTCCTCGAGCTCGCGCGCGCCGTGCGGCGCGAGGTTCTTCGCCGTCGCGAGCGCCGTGCGCTGCGCGAGCAGCTTGCCCGGATCGATGACGCCGTAGTCGACGCCCGCCTTCGTGTATGCGTCGCGCTCCGCCAACGTGACCTACTTCGCCGGCGGGAGCGCCGCCCAGCGCAGGGACTCGCCGATCTTCGAGGTGAGGAGCTGCGTCGTGAAGCGCTTGAGCGACATCATGTAGATGCCCGGCTGCTCCTTGCGCGTCGAGAAGAAGGCGAGCAGACGGCCGTCCGGGCTGCACGCGGGGAACGTGTTCGAGCCTTGGCCCTGCGTCAGGCGCGACATGCCGCGCCCCTGGTCGTCCGACATGACTAGATCGCGCCGATCGTTGCCCACGCCGACCGAGTACACGAGCCGGACGCCGTCTTCCGTGTCGCAGAAGGTGGGCGCCGACGCTCCGAACCCGGACGGTGAAACGGCCTTGCCGTCCACGTACACGCGCGTCGAACCGTGCGCCGCGTCGCCGCCGATCCAGGCAAGCTTGCCCGTGGGGCTAAACACGGGGTGCGTCGCGAGCTCCGTCGTCGACGCCTTCGTCATGCCGGTGCCGTCGGCGAGCCCGACGTAAATCGTGCTCTTGCCGCCCTCGGCGACGGCGACGGCCATCTTCGTGTAGTCCTTGTTGAACGCGACACCGTAGACCGACGTCTTGAACGGCAGCGTCACGGGCTTGATGCTGCCGTTCGCGAGCTGAAACAGCCCGAACGGCGAGAAGTCGTGGCTCGATGAGAAGTA
Organism: Polyangiaceae bacterium; assembly: GCA_036274215.1. Classification (GTDB taxonomy): domain Bacteria; phylum Myxococcota_A; class Polyangia; order Polyangiales; family Polyangiaceae; genus PMG-095. Next base: position 4,255 of record DASUGE010000542.1, read on the forward strand.
GAGGCTGCCGTTCGGCCCCCACATCGGAGCGATCGCGAAGTCCGCGGCTTCCGTCAGCGGCGTGAGGCTCTGCCCGTCGGCGTCGAGCCGGAAAACACGCTGGTTCTTGGTCCAGCGCGCCGCGAACGCGAGCTGGCTCGCAAAGCCGCCGGGTCGTCCCGTGAGCGCACCGAGCAGCGCGTCCGTGATGCGGTGGGCCGTGACGCGCACGTCCGCCTTATCGACCGTGATCTTCTTCGAGTAGACGGGCTCTTTCCCGACGTTCAAAAAGTACGCGAGGCCGTAGACCTCGGCCTGCTTGCCCTTCGGGCGCGCGGCGACCTTCACGATCGCTTCGGCGCCGAGCTTCTGCCACTCGGGCACGTCGACCGGCTCGTCGAACGAATAGAGCCCGACGGGCGCCTTCGAGTCCGGGATCAGCTCGAACAGGCCCGTGAGCTCGATGTCGCGGCGCACGACCGAGCGCACGATCACGTCCTCGAGATCGGCGGACAGCGACGGCAGGATCGCGATGCGCGGCAGCTTGTCCGTCTTGTGACCCGTCACCAAGAGCTCGCCGAGCGCGCTCTCGTCGGCGGGGGGCGACGTGGTTTGCGTCGGCGCGGGGGGCGACTGGGCCTCGGCGGCGGCCGAGCCGAGAAGTGCCGCGAGCGCGAACCCGAGCGTGAGGACCAGCTTTCGGGCACCGAACGTCAATCGCATTTTTCGACCCTCGCGAGGCGGATGTTGAGGCTCGTCCCCAAGATGTCGGGGTAGAGCGGCGGTGGCGGTGGTAGCTCGGCCCCCACCGCACCTTGCATGGTGCTTTGTACGCGCGCGTCGAAGTTGGCATTCCCGCTCGCGCGCCCGACCGTGAAGCCACCGACCGAGCGATCGCCTCCGACGCTGACGCTCACGGAGGCGGAGAGCTTGTTGAGCTCTTCGCAGGGGAGCTCCGGTGGCGTGAAGCGCGCGTTGAACCAGGCGGTGAGCTTGGCCTTGTATTGAGAGACGGCGCGCGCCTTCAAGGGGTCCGTCTCCGTGCCTTCCTTGACGCCGTCGGGGTGACCTTCCCCTTCGACGGTGGGCGCGGCGTCGGGCGTCGCGTCGAGCAGCACCTGGTCGACTTGCTTCGCGACCTCGGCGTCCGGGGGCGGCGGCGGACCCGCGTCGGGCTTCGCGAGCGCGCTCGTCGGGATGGCGTCGGGTGTCTTCTTCGCTTGCGACGACGGAGCGCTCTTCTCCTCGAAGCGCTGCACGGGGGGCTGCTTGCGCCACATCTCGGGCAGCTTCGCCTTCTGCTTGCCGCCGAGCTTCAAAAGCGGCGTGTCGTCGAGCACGGGCAGCACCTTGATCGGGATCGGCTCGGGCTGTGGTTCCTCGTGCGGCTTGATGTGCGCGGAGCTCGCGCCGGCCGCGACCGCGAGCGCGAAGAGCGCCGCTTCGACGAGCCCAGCTCCACCGAGAGCGAGGAGCACGTCTTGCGTGGCAAGCGAGCTCAGGCCGGTGGAATAGAGCGCGCGCGACGCCATCGGCTACTTCTTCTCTTCCTCGATCTCCGGCTCGACGAGCAGGTTGAGCGACTCGACGCCGCTGTTGCGCGCGGCGGCCACCACCGTCGCGACGATGCCGTAGCGCGCGTCCTTGTCGGCGCGAATGTAGAGCTCGCGCTCCTTCTGGACGCGCGGGTTCTCCTTCAAAGCCTCGTCGATGCGGGAAGTCACGTCTTCCTCGCCGAAGAGCACCCGCTCTTGCTTGGTGATCGAAACCAAGAGGCGCGCGTCTTTCACGGGGGTCTGCGCGGCTTTCACCTCGGGCAAGTCGATGCGCAGGCCCGTCGTGAGGAGGGGCGCCGTCACCATGAAGACGATCAGGAGCACGAGCATCACGTCGACGAGCGGCGTGACGTTGATGTCGCGAAACCCACGTCGCCCGCGCGAGCCGACGCTGAGGCCCACGGTTACTCCCCTCCGCCGACCGCCGGAAACGCGCCCGGGCGCCCGAGCGGAATCGGCCTTTGTCCGTCGTCCTTCAAGAGGGCCACCCAGCCTTCGGCCGAAGCGGAGAGCTCTTCGAGCAAGTCGCCGACCTTCTTGTCGGCGTAGTTGTAAGCGATGGTGGCGGGGATCGCGGCGACGAGGCCGAACGCGGTCGCGATCAGGGCCTCGCCGATGGCGGGCGCGACGACCGGCAACGAGGCGCTCTTCTCGACGCCGATGCGCAGGAAGGCATCCATGATGCCCCACACCGTTCCGAACAAACCGATGAACGGCGACGCGGAAGCGATACTCGAGAGCGTCGGCATCAGGATGCTTGCGCGCTGCTGCTCGGCCGCGATCGCGCGCTTGGCGACCGCGAGCAAAAACTCACCCGTGAGCGCTTGCCCTTGCCGGCGCCCGAGCTCGATCACGACGCGGCCGCCCGGCGAATCGGAATACTGGCGCGCGAGCGCGACCAGATCGTTCGCGCGCGAGAGCCCCGCCGCTTCGCGTTCGAAGCGATGGCTCCGCGAGCGCATGCGCGCGAGCTGGCCGAGCTTCAGAAACCAGATGAACCAAACCGCGACGGAGGCCGACAGCAGGATGAGCAACACCCCGAGCACGACGCCCGACGACTGAAAGGCGAGCGACACCGGGTCGAGGGGCGCTCGGGGGCTCGGGGTCGGCTCAACCATCGTGATTCGAGTTCAAGACAAGCGCGGCGGGGGCGTCGGCTGTCAGCTGCCGAGCATGATATCGACGCGGCGATCGCGTTCCCAGCCCGCTTCGTCCGTGCCGGTGGCGTCGAGCTCCCCGCGTGACGTCGTGGCCATCTTGGCGGAGTCGAGGCCGGCTCCCGCGATGGCGCCCTTCACGTTGTCGGCACGGCGCCCGGCGAGGACCATGTTGTACTCCTCGTCGCCGCGCGGATCGGCGTGACCGACGAGGCGCATGGTGCGGCCCTTGAGCGGCCCGCTCGTGAAGCACTGCGCGAGCTTTTGCAGGATGGCTTGATCCTGCGGGCGAACGTTGGCCGAGTCGTACGCGAAGTACGCGTCGGCGTCCGTAATGCCGCACGCCTTCTTGATGTCGTCGGCGATCGCAATGTTCGAGCGCGTGGGCACGTCGCCCGGCTTCTCCGGCAGCGGCGCTTGCGCGGTCGGCGCAGGCGGGGGCGGGGCCTTGGGCGGGGGCGGCGGATCCGAACCGCACGCAGCGAGCAGGGCGATTGCTCCGAGGGGGAAAGTGAGACGATGCATGAGAAACCTCCGCGGCTTGAATCCGGGCTTGACTCGCTCGGGCTCTATAGCCCGAGGTTTACCTGGTTGCGAAGCGTGAACGGCCAGAATC
>DASUGE010000543.1:0-5459 GCA_036274215.1 Polyangiaceae bacterium
CGTGCCGCTACCGACCCTACTCGACCTCTGCGACGAGCTGCCGCCGGAGGTGCGAGCCGCGCGCGAGAAGCTCCGCGCGACGCACCTCTACTACCTCGACATAGCGCTCGAAACGCCGCCGCTCACGGATTTCCACTGGGCTTACGTGCCGGAAGCCAAGTACCCCTTTTATCGCGTCGGCTGCTACACGCACTTTTCGCCCGAGCTCGCGCCGCCCGGCAAAGGCAGCCTCTATGTCGAGCTCGCCGAGCGCAGCGAGCCGGTGCTCGAGGAGGTGTTGCCCGTGGTGAGCGCGGGGCTCATCGAGATGGGCGTGATCGCGGGCGCGGAAGACATCCGCTTCGCACGCCTCCGGCGCATCGATTTCGCGTACGTCATCTTCGATCACGGGTACTACGACGCGCTCGCGGTGATTCGTCCGTTCCTCGAGCGTGCCCGCATCATCTCGACGGGTCGCTACGGCGGCTGGCAATACGGTTCCATGGAAGATGCCCTGCTCGAAGGCCGCGCGGGTGCCGGCCTCGCGCAGGACTGGCTCGGCGGCGTGCCATGACCGACGAGCCGCTCGTCTCGATCGTCATCCCCGTCTACAACGAGGAGGGGATCCTGCACGCCGCCGTCGTGGACCTGCGCGAGCGGCTCGCCCCCTTCGGGTGGCGCTACGAAATCCTGCTCGCCGAAAACGGCTCGCGTGACGCGACGGTCGCCGTCGCCGACCAGCTGGGCGAGAAATACCCAGAGGTGCGCCGCATCTCGGTCCCGATGCCGAACTACGGCCGCGCGCTCAGAGCTGGCATCCTCGCCGCACGCGGCAAGCTCGTCGTTTGCGACGAGATCGACCTGTGCGACGTTGACTTTCACCGGCGCGCGGTTTCCTTGCTCGAGCAGGGCTCCGCCAAGATGGTGATCGGCTCGAAGCTCATCACGGGGGCTTCGGACGAGCGACCGCTCTTTCGTCACGCGGCGAGCATGGTCTACACGACGTTGCTCCGCGGGTTGCTCGGCTTTCGGGGCAGCGACACGCACGGGCTCAAAGCGTTCGTGCGCGACGTGGGCGCGCCGCTCGCGGAGAGCTGTCTTACGGACAAGGACGTCTTCGCGAGCGAGTTCGTGATCCGGGCCTACCGAGCGGGGGTGCCGATCGTCGAGATCCCCATCCGGGTGAAGGAGAAGCGGCCGCCCTCGATCAACCTTTTGAAGCGCGTTCCGAACGTGCTCGGGAACCTCGGCAAGCTCACCTGGGCGATCCGGCGTGGCGAGGAGCAGTCGTCGCGCAGGTGATGCGCTTCGCCCCGCCCGTTAAGATTGTGCCCTCCACGGTATTTCCGCACGAAACACCCAAGTCCATAGCCAGATTCGGCTCAGCATGCGAAAAGATCGGGGCATGGGCCGGGCCGTCACCCCGCCTTTCTCGCTCGACACCGCGCTGCTCGTCGCGCTGGGGTTCGTCGCGTGCATGCCGCCGGAGGTCGAGGTCGGTCGCGACTCCACCCTCGGGGTGGATGCGACCGCCGGCGGCCGCGCGCGTTGGGGCGCTCCGGGCCTGGAAGCGGGCCAACCGGGTGCCGACGGCGGCGCCCCGGACGAGCCGAGCACCGGCGCGCGCGGTGGCTCGATCTCGGCGGGCGGTGGGTCGACGTTGCGGGGCGGAAGCGGTGGCGTAACGGGAGCTTCAGGCGCGCGCGCGGGAGGCTCGAGCGGTGCCGGGGGGTCGGCGGTGAGCGCAGGCGCGGGCAGTGGACCGCCGATCGGTACGGCAGGGAACGGTGTCGTCGGTACCGCGAGCGGCGGCATGGGTGCGGCGGCGACCGGCTGCCCCACGGACGGCAACCAGGTCGAGGCCCAGGTGCCGCTCGACCTGTTCTGTTCGTATTTCAGCTGTCCGACCTCGCTCGACGGCGCGAAGGACTACCTCTCCCGCCAGTTCCAAGGGTGCCCCGGCGTGCACAACGAGGTGAGAACCGGGTGCGGCCTCACGCAAGTGAGCGTGACGACCGAACGACAGAGCGACGCCTACGTCTTCACGGTCGAGAGCTCCGAGCTCGTTGGTGCCGCCATTCATAGCGACACGCCGTGGGGTCCCTGCAACGTGCTGCGTTACGTCGCCGGCCTCATGCCGCGCGGCTGCGACGCCGCGACGGCCTGCGCCTTCTGTGGGCCCATGGCAACGTGCCCGTGATGCGCGCGCGCGTCCTTGCCCTGGGGGCTCTCCTTGGCGCTTCGCTCGGAGCACGCCAAACCTCGGCAGCCGAGCTCTCCGGGCTGTCACTCACGTGGGTAGCGCCCGCGGATTGTCCTGACCAGGCGGCACTGCTCACCCGCGTAGGCGAGCTCGTCGGCGAGCACGGGGGCGCGCAGACGCATGAGCCGCTCGACGTGCTCGCGTCCGTGACGCCGCGCGACGGTGAATTCGTCGCCGAGCTCCGCACGACCCAGCGTGGGACCGAGCGAACCCGCGTGCTCGAAGCCGGAAGCTGCACCGAGCTCACGGAGGCGAGCGCCGTCGTCATCGCGCTCGCGCTCTCGCCGCCCGAAGAGCCCGCGCCGCCTGCGCCCGCGGTCACGTCGGTACCGCCCGCGCCGCGCGCTCCGCTCGCCGACGAACCGCAGCCGCCGGACACGGCCGTGCGCCGGTCAGGCACGCGGCTCGGCACGGGCGCAGGCTTCGTCACGGATTTCGGGACGCTCGCGCCCGTGGCGGCCGGGTTCGTGCTCGGAATCGGCGGACGCTACGGGCGCTACCTCGAGCACGGGATTCGGGTGAGTATTTTTCCGAACCGCAGCTCGACGGTCGAAGGGCATCCCGAGCAAGGCGTGAACATCGGACTAGTAGCCGCGGGATTGAGCCTGTGCGTCGAGCCGTTCACCGGGCAGCTCGCGCTCTCCGGTTGCGGTGTGATCGAGCTCGGCATGCTTCACGTCGAGGGTTTCGGCACGCCCACCCGCTACAGCCACGACGCCCCGTGGGTAGCCCCCGGGCTCGGGCTGCGGGGCGCCTATCCGGAGCGCGGACCCTTCCGCGTGGCGATGACGGCCGACGCCCTCTTCCCGACGGAGCAGACGAAATTCACCATCACCAACCTGGGGGTAGCGCATGAGCTGCCCGTGGTGGCCGGGCGCCTTGGGCTCTTGGCCGAGCTGATTTTCCTGTGACGGAAAACCGGAAAGCTTGCCACTAAGGGCGGATGGCCGCGCCTGCAGCCGCTACTTCGGACGCCGGGGAGCCGGGGAGCACGCTCGTGGAGGATTGGGCCGTCTTCTACGACGCCCACTTCGACTACGTGTGGCGGAGCCTGCGCCGGCTCGGGGTGCGCGAGTCCGCGCTCGACGACGCCGCCCAAGAAGTGTTCGTCGTCGCGCTCCGGCGCCAAGGTCAATTCGAGGGGCGCTCCTCGATTCGCACCTGGCTCTTCGGCATCGCGCTCAATCGAGCGCGGGAGCTTTCGCGGAGCGAGCGACGCCGTGCCGAGGACGCGCTGCCCGAGTATCTGCCGGACTCCTCGGCGCCGGATCAAGAGCAGCGTGCGATGGACACGCAAGCTCTAAGACTCGTTTACCAGGCACTCGACGAGCTGACGGAGGAGCGTCGTGCCGTGCTCATCATGGCGGAGGTTGAAGAGATGACCGCAGGGGAGATCGCCGAGCTGCTTTCGATTCCCGTCAATACCGTGTACTCGCGCATTCGGCTCGCACGTCGCGACTTCGAAGGGGCACTCAAGCGCGTGCGTGCGCGCACGCCGCGGAGGGTTCGATGAGCGAGCTCAGCTCCGAAGCGCGCAACGCGCTCGAGCGAGGCTTTCGGCTCGACGGACCGAGCGCCGAGCGCCGCGAGCGGGTGAAGGGGCGCGTGCTCGTCGCCATTGGCGGCGGCGTGACGGCGCTCGGCACGGTGTCGTCCGTGGCTGGGGCCGCCGGTCCCGCCGTTGCCGCGGGCGGGGTGAAGTCGCTGCTCGGCACGTCGCTCGTCGTCTGGTTCGCGACGGGCGTCGGAGCGGGCCTCGGGGTCGGCGGCGTGGCAGCCGTCGCGCAGCACGTCCAGGTGGTCGCGCCCGCGGCGCAGGTGGCGACGACCGCGGTCGCCCGCGCGCCTGCGCCCGCGCCGCTCGTGAAAGCCGAAGCAGCGCCGCCCGCTCCGCCCGTGACGGAGCCGGCGCGAACCCCGGCCCCCGATTTGCCGGCGCGTGACGGTCGCGCCGCGCCTCCGGCCGCCGTCGCACCGAGCGAGCCGCCAGCTGCCGTCGAGGGCACGGTGCCGAGCGCTCCCGATCCCACGAGCATGAGCGAGGAAGCGTCGCTGCTTCAAAGCGCTCAACGTGCGCTCGCGGCGGGCCGAGCCGACGCCGCGCTCGGCTTGCTCGCCGAGCACGAGCTGCGCTTCCCGAGCGGCGCCCTCGCCGAGGAGCGCCGCGTGGCGAAGGTCCTCGCGCTGTGCTCGCTCGGCCGCACGGAGGAAGCGTCGATTCTTGCGCGCGCTTTCGTGGCGAGAGCGCCGCGCTCGGTGCTGATCCCCCGGCTCGAGACTTCGTGCGCAGGGAAGGCGCTCGGGCGGTAGTCGCAGCCCTAATGCGCAGCGTTCCAGTTGGGGCCGCTGCCGGCGTCCGCGACGAGCGGGACGGCTAGCGCCATCACGCTCTCCATCGCCTGCTTGATGCCGGCCTTGGCTTCTTCGGCCTCGGACTCGGGCACCTCGAAGACCAGCTCGTCGTGCACGGAGAGGATCATGCGGGCGCCGGGGGTGACGGGTTTCTTGAGGGCGAGCATGGCGAGCTTGAGGATATCGGCGGCGCTGCCTTGGATGGGCATGTTCATGGCGATGCGCTCGGCGGCGAGGCGCTCGGCGCGGTTGCCGCTGCGGATGGCGGGCAGGAGGCGACGGCGTCCGAGCAAGCTGCGCACGGATTCGCCGGCGCGGGCGTGCTCGAGCGTTGCGTTCATGAAGCGACGCACGCCCTCGTAGCGCTGGAAGTAGGCGGCGATGAAGCTGGCGGCTTCGGCGCGCGGGATGCCGAGCACCTTCGCGAGGCCGCCTTCGCCCTGGCCGTAGATGATGCCGAAATTCACGGCTTTGGCGCGCGTGCGGTGCTCGCGGCCGACGGCGTCGGCGGAGAGCTCGAAGATCTCCATCGCCGTGCGGAGGTGGATGTCCTGGCTCGTGCGGAAGGCATCGAGCAACACGGGGTCTTCGGAGAGGTGCGCGAGCACGCGGAGCTCGATCTGCGAGTAGTCGGCGCTCACGAGCACGGTGCCGGGCGGCGCCACGAACGCCGCGCGGATCTTGCGCCCGAGCTCGGTGCGAATCGGGATGTTCTGAAGGTTCGGATCGATCGAGGAGAGGCGACCCGTGGCCGCGACGGTCTGATCCCAGGTCGTGTGCACGCGCCCGGTGCGCTTGTGCACGAGCGCGGGCAGCGCGTCGATGTACGTGCCCTTGAGCTTGGCGATCTGGCGGATCTCGAGCA
>DASUGE010000544.1:0-2960 GCA_036274215.1 Polyangiaceae bacterium
GTGCTCAAAACACCACTCCCAACGAAAAGCGCACGAGCAGTTGCACACCGCCGAGCCCGCCGTAAAGGTCGGCGACGGGCAGGAAATTACGCGGAACCTGCTCGCGAGTGAGCTTGATCAAAAGCTCCTTCTTCGAGCAATTCGCCGTCGGCACTGCGTAGCCCTCGTCGTCGTCCACGAAGCAGCGCCGCTCGCCGGTGAGGTCGGCTCCGATCCCGATTCCGCCCGCGAGCGTGAACGCGCCCCAGCGCGAATGCGAGCCGAAATAGGCCAAGAGCGCGCGCTCGACGTGATCCACGCGATCGAACGGCTCCGGCCCGAGATCCGAAGCCTCGTAGCGGTACGAGTAGTTCGTGAACATCGCGCGCAGCACGTATCCCTTGAGCGCCTTGCCCTCAGGCCAGACCCCGACGCTGATCGACGTCCCGGCGAGCGGTCCCCAGCCGTTCGACGAGCGCGTCAGCTGCTCGTCGCGCCCCATGACGTAGCCGAACGTCGGCGGCGAATCGTTCACCACGAACATCGGCACGAGCTCTGCGCTCAGGAAATTGAGGATGGCCACCTCGAGCTCGATGCCGAGCCGGCCTTCGAGCAGGAGGTTGAACGGGTCGACGCGCACCGAAACATCCGGGAATTTGGATTTCGCGGGCGTGGGTGGCGGCGGGGGCTCGAAGACGATAGGTCCGGCGGGCGCCGGCGTCGTGCCGGCCGTTGCAGCGGGCGCCGCGGGAGCCGGAGCGGGACTCGCCGCCGGAGGCGGAGCGGGAGCCGATGCCGGCGGGGTGGCAGGAGCTGGTGACGGATTCGCCGCCGGCGGGCTCGAAGGCGGTACCGGTGTAGGTTCGGTCGGAAACGCGGCTGTCGGCGGCGAGCTCTGCGCCGAGGCCTGGCCGGCGGAGCCGACGATCAAAGCCGCGAGGCCGAACGAGACTCGCCTCCGGCGGGGGCTCATGGCCGGAAGCATAGCGCGGTGGTCGCGGCCCAGTGGCCTCGGTGGCGAGCCGCCCGCGTTTGCCGTTTCTGACTCGGCGAACTACCGTCATGACCAATCCGATGAGTCTCTCGATCGAGGTTACTTCGGGCGATCCGGCGCGCATGCCCGTCGATGTCGTGGCGGTTTGCGTCGAGCAGGGCCCCCTCAACAAAAACGAATGGCTCGCGTCCCTCGAAAAGGCGCTCGGCGGCGGGCTCCTGGCGCACGCCAAGCACGCTGAATTCGAGGGCAAGTCCGAACAGATCCTGGACGTACCCACACTCGGTCGCATCAAAGCGCGGCGCGTGGTCCTGGTCGGTCTCGGCGCCGCGGCAGGTCTCGGCACCGCTCGCCTGCGCGCGAGCATCGCCGGCGCCGTGCGCGCGAGCCTCGGCAGCGGCGTGAGCTCGGTGGCGATCGCACTGCCCGAGACGTCGGACTTCCGCGTCATCGGTGAAGCGGCGGCGCTCGGAGCCTACCGCTTCGTCAAGTACTTCACCGGCGATCGCCGCCCCAAAGGCGAGCTCAAGAAGCTCAGCTTCGTCGTGACGGGTCGCGTGACGCCTGCCGACAAGAAGGCGCTCGCCACGGGCGTCGCGATCGGTGACGCGGTCGCGCTCGCCCGCGACGCCGTCAACGAGCCACCGAACGTCGTGAATCCCGAGGCGCTCGCGGCGCTTGCGCGTCGCATCGCGAAATCCGAGCAGCTGAAGGTAAAAATCCTCGACAAAAAGGGGATTTTGGCTGCGGGTATGAACCTTCATTACGCGGTCGGCCAGGGCAGCGAAAACGAGCCGCGCTTCATCCACCTCCAGTACGCGCCGCGCGGCGCGAAGAAGCGCCTCGTGTTCGTCGGCAAGGGACTCACCTTCGACTCCGGCGGGCTCTGCATCAAGCCGGCGCCCGGCATGGGCGACATGAAGACGGACATGGGCGGCGCGGCGGCCGTGCTCGGTTTGATGGCGGCCGTCGGACGCCTCAAGCCGCGCGTCGAGGTCCACGGCATCGTCGGCGCAGCGGAGAACATGCCGGACGGTGCTGCCTATCGTCCCGCCGACGTCTTCCGTTCGCTTTCCGGCAAGACGGTCGAGATCATCAACACCGACGCGGAGGGGCGTCTCGTCCTCGCCGACGCGCTCGCCTACGCGGCGAAGCTCGAGCCGGATCTGGTGGTGGACGCTGCGACGCTCACCGGCGCGGCGCTCGTCGCGCTCGGCAAGACGTGCTCCGCGTTTTATGCGACGAGCGACGAGCTCGCGAGCACCCTCGAGAGCGCGGCACAGAGCGCCGGCGAATCGTTCTGGCGCATGCCGCTGCTCGAAGACCTCGCCGACCAGCTGAAGAGCGACATCGCCGATTTCAAGCACACGGGCGATCGCTGGGGCGGTTCGATCACGGCTGCGCTCTTCTTGCGCGAGTTCGTCGACGGCCGACCCTGGATCCACTGCGACGTCGCGGGTCCGGTGTTCGCCGAGCGTGCGCGCGGCATCTACCCCAAGGGCGCGACCGGCCATCCGGTGCTCACCTTCCTGCGCCTGGTGGAGAGCTTCGCCTCCTGACTCGCCCCGACGACCGCGCATGACCGAGGCCGCCGCTTCCGCAGACTCCGCGCCCTTGGCCGAGCGCGCGCGCGTGCTCGCGCCCGGGCTCTACGCCTGGCTGCTCACCGTCGCGCACCCGGCGGCGCAGCACGGCGCCCCGCTCGTCGCTCGAATCACTGCGTTCGGTGCGCTCGTCGCGCTCGCCGCGGCGCCCTTCTTCGTCCGCGACCGCATCGGGCTCGCGCGGGCTCTCGGCATCTACGCGTTCGTCGGGCTCTCCGCGCTCAGCTGGGCGCTCCTCGAGGACCAGCTCTCCGTCGAGCGCCTCGATCGCCTGCGCGCTTGCGTCGGCGCGCTCGGCTGGCTGCTCTACGCCTTCGGTTGGGGCCGCGTGCGCGCGCACGGCGGGCCGGAAGACGATCCCCACGTCGTGCCCGGTGCCCGGC
>DASUGE010000545.1:0-4075 GCA_036274215.1 Polyangiaceae bacterium
GATGCTGTCGCCGAAGAACACCGTCGAGCCCGGTTGGGTGCGGTTGTCACGGAACTTCTCGGCGGCGGGGCGCTCCCGCCACGCGACCGCGCTCGGCGTGTGCCGCGGATCGCCGTCACCCCAGAGGACATCCCGCGCGCGACGCCCGAGCCGCAGCGCCGCACGCGCCCCGTTCTGCGCCAGCGCCCCGAGCTCGAGCCAGCGGCGCGAGTGTAAGCTCTGCGTCAGCCTTCCACGCATCCTGTCGACTTACCGGGATTTGCGTCCGTCAGGTAGTATCCGCGGCCGATGCGGTGGGTAACGGCCGCGAGGCTCTGTTCGCTGTGCGTGCTCGTTGCGCCGAGCACGCACGTTCGGGCTGCTGATGCCGAGCCGGTGCGCGTCGGGTACCAAGCACCCAGCAATTGCCCCGCGCAGCCCGCGTTCGAGGCGATCTTCCTGAGGGAGCTCGGCCGAGCGACGCTCGCCCAAGCCAGTGAATACGCCCGGGCGCTCGCGATCCGTGTGACGGAAAGCGCGCAGGGGTTTCAGGCAGGCGTCGAGTTGGTCGATCGCGAAGGTCGGAGCGTGGCGCGCGCGATTGAGGCGCCGACGTGCGAGCAGGCCGTCGAAGCCATCGCGCTCGTTGCCGCCCTGGCCGCCCGGTCGCAGGCTGAACCATCGGACGAAGCCGACGCCAGCCTGGCGCCGGCCGCGAGCCCCATGGCGACGCCGAGCGCGGAACCGTCCCCGATCGAGCCCCCGCCACCCCCACGAGCCATTCCCGCCGATTCGGGCTCGGCGCCCGCGAGAGCGACGCCGCCGGTAGCGCCAGGTGCCGCGCGCGAAAGCACGAGGCTTTTCGGCGCCGCCGCGGCGGGTCTGCTCTTCGCGACGGGCGTGGGTCCTGCTCCGGCGTTCGGGGCGGTCGTCGAGCTGCGTCTCGGCATGACGGGCCCAGCCGCCCGCTCCCTCGCGCTGCTCGCGAGCTACGCGGACACGTTCCGAACCAGCGTCAACGGCGTCGACGTGCGCATGCGTCTCGTTCGTGCTCGCCTCGAGCTCTGCCCCTTCGAGCCGTCGTTTTCCCAGCACGTGAGCGTGAGCCCGTGCGCGGGATTCGAGCTCGGAAGCCAGAGTGGATCGGCCTTCGAGGACGGCACGCGGGTGTTCAACACGCAGGCAGAATCCCGGCTCTGGGCCGCGGGGACGCTTGCGGGACGGGCACGTTTTCGCTGGGGCGACGTGGGGGCCGCGCTCGGCCCGGAGGTCGTTTTTCCATTCACGCGCAACGAATTTTTGCTCGCGCGTCCGGAGATCCAGCTCTACGAGGTCCCGCGGGTCGCTTTCGCGGCGAGCGCGGTCGCCGGAATCGTTTGGTAGTGCTCTAAAAGTGATCACGAAGTCGCGTCCCGGAGATGCACACGTTGAGCGCGCGCATGTCCCAAGCCCCGGCCGACGGCCCGACGACGCTCTTCATTCGCGAGTATTTCCCGTTCGTGTGGCGGGTTCTGCGCCGGCTCGGGCTTTCTCCGGCGGACGCGGACGACGCAGCGCAGCGCGTGATGCTGGTCGCAGCCCAGCGTCGGTCGGACATCACGGAGGGACGGGAGCGCGCGTTCCTGTATCGGACCGCTAGTTTTCTCGTCGCGCGCGAGCGCCGCAGGCGCCGGCGCCGCCCGGAGTGCACGGGGATGGAGCTCGACGAGCACGAGCATCCAGGCGCTGATCCCGAGGCGTTGCTCGTCGAACGGCAGGAGCGCGCGTGGCTCGATGCAGTGCTCGAGTGCATGCAGCCCGAGCTGCGAGCGGCGTTCGTGCTATTCGAGATCGAAGGGTTGACTCGCGACGAGGTCGCGCATGCGCTCGACGTTCCGGCGGGGACGGCAGCGTCGCGCGTGCGCCGTGCTCGCGAGGAATTTGCGAGGCGGGCGCGACAGCTCGCGCTCGGGGAACGAATGAAAGGAGCCACGGCGTGATGGACATCGAGCCCTGGATCGAGGACGGCGCTCCGGCCGAGGTGGTCGCGGCGCTGCGGGCCGCGCGCCGCGAGGCCCCGGAGCCCCAGGCGATTGAGCGTTGCTTGGCCGCGGCTGCCGCGGGAGCCGCGGGAGTCGCCGCGTTCACCGCAAGCGGTGCGAAAATGGCGCCTGCTGCGTTCGGCCACGCCGGGGCCGCATCCGGCACGGCGCTCACACTCGTGAAATGGGGCGCCGGGGGGCTGCTCGCGGGAAGCCTGTACGCCGGCGGCGCGCTGGTCGTCGGGCGGGCGACCGCGCCTTTGACTGGCGCTCGTGCACCCATCACGGCGGCCGGTGCGGGCGCCGAGCTCGGCAAGTCGGGAGTCGTCGCGCCTGTGGCACCGGCAGCCGCGCCGGCGCCCGCCGCGGGGACCGAAGCGTCGATCACGGCGCACGCGCCTCGCCCGCTCGCGCGCGAAGCACGGGGCCCCGACGCCGAGCTCACGGAACAGCTCGCGCTCGTGCGGCACGCCCGGGTGGCCCTCGATTCTGGAGCCCCTGCGGCCGCGATGCGCTGGCTCGCCGAGTACGACCGCCGCTTCGGTGACGCGTCTTCGCTTTCGCCGGAGGCTCGCTACCTGCGACTCGACGCGCTCCTCGCGGATGGCCGGCGTGAGGAGGCACGCAGCGTGGCGCGTGAAATCATTGCTCGCGACGCGAGAGGGCCGCATGTCAGCCGAGCACGCGCCGTGCTCGACGAAAAGTGATCAACCGTCGGATGCTCGGGGATGAGCGGTCGAGACGACTTGGTGCCTCGAAACGGGGAGACGACGAATGAAACGAAGCGTGCTCGGCTTGGCCGGATTACTCGTGGCGGCGTGCGCCGTAGACCCTGCCGTCCTCGGCGAAGGTCCTCCTCTCGAAGGCGCTGGGGGAGGCGGCGCGCAACCGCCCGATGAGACTGCCGGGACGGCGAGCGCAGACGCCGGGGGCACGACGAGCTCGGGCGGCAGCGGCAGCGGCAGCGCCGGAGCTGGCAAAGGGGGCACCGGTTCCGTCGAACCGTGCGAGTTCGAGGTCTCGACCGCGCTCAGTCCAAAGATTCCGACCGTCGGAATCGTCGCATGGTCCACCACCCTCGAAAACGTAACCAGCGCACGCATCGAGTTCGGCCTGACCGACAGCTACGGCATGACGGCGCCGGCTACCGCACTGTCGAGCGGCAACCGCACGCTCTTACTGGGCATGAAGCAGTCCCGAACCTACCACTATCGGATCAGCGCGAGCTCCGCTGTCGGGAGCTGCCAGAGCAGCGACTTCACCCTGGAGACCGGCGTGCTCAGCGGCGATCTGCAGAAGGTCGCCGTCACCACCCACGACGCAGCAGCGCTCGCCGGCGGCTTTCTCGTCACCGGGCAGTATGCTCCCGCCTCGAGCGCGGGCGGGGCGCCGGCGCTCATCATCGACGCCGACGGCGACGTCGTGTGGGAGTACTTTGCGTTCAACGAAGGCGTCACGGCTGCGCGCCAGAGCTATGACGGCCGCTCGATGTGGATCAATGCCGCCAACGTGCCGGAGTTCGCTGCAAACGTCCACCGCGTCTCGATGGACGGCCTCGCGGACGACGACCTGAGCGGCCCCCTCGCGGGCCAGAGCTATCAGCTCAGCGTGCTGCCTGACGAGACCGTTGCCTTCTACGCCTACTCCAACGACGGCCGTTACGACATCAAGGAATACGACCCGAGCACGGGCGACGTCCGCACCATCGTCAACACGGGTGATTTTGCGCCCGCCGGCAGCCACCTGGACGCCATCGAATACTCCCCGGTCGACGACACCCTACTTTTGTCCAATCTCGACCAGAGCAGCATCACGAAGATCACGCGAACCGGCGAGGTCGTTTGGATACTGGGCGGGACGCACAGCACCTTCAGCTGGCCCGGCACGACCTGGCAGCGCCAGAACGGCGTCCAGCCCCTTTCGCGCGACCGGATCCTGTTTTTCGCCAACGGCGCCCCGGGTGGGACCGCGTCGGCGGCCATCGAGGTCGCGCTCGACTTCGACGAGCGAACGGCGACTCCACTCTGGACCTACACTGACCCGGGCCTCACTAACCTCGTCATGGGAGACGTTCA
>DASUGE010000546.1:0-7197 GCA_036274215.1 Polyangiaceae bacterium
CGGAATATCTGAGCAGCACTCCGCGACTGGCTCGCAGCGATGGCCGATACAAGCGCGTCCAACTTTGCAGGATTGCTGCACGTCGCACGTCGCACCCCAGTCGCCCGCACCTCGGTTCCGTTTGGCTTGGCCCTCAAAGTAAGCCCGATCCTGGCAGGTCGTCTGCCGCGTGGCGGCGGGAGGTCGAGCCGTCGAAGCGCACGCAATTAGGATCAGCGCCGCTCCGTTCAAAGCAATGCGAGCGCTCATGCTGCTATGTCCGCCCAACGTACCAGGTTTCAGCTGCGCCGGCCGAGCGAACGCGAGGGCGGCGTCTGCTGCAAACCGGAGTTAGACCGCGTCAGCGCTTGCGTGTGCGACGAGCTTTCAGAGCGCCACGCTTGTAGCCCGTCGGAATCCCGTCGCCTGGCTCAGCAGGAACGTTCGGCACCGTCGCCAAAGCCGCCCGGAACTTTGCGCGGGATGCACGCGCCGCCCGAGTCGCCAGGTACTCCTCAGTCGTCAACGCGGCGAGCTTCTCCGCCGCCGCGCTTGCGATGAGCTGGTTGATCGAGATCCCTTCGCTCTTCGCGAGCTCGGCAAGCTGGCGGTGAAGCGACTCGGGGAGACGGAGACTCAACGTAGACATTGACCTAGCTCCTCAGAACCTGTTTCAGGAACGCACCGGGCGCAAGGATCTGAAGCCCCAGGTGCGCAGCGGGACCAAAATCGCGAAGGTTGTGGGTAACGATTGCTCGTGCCTGGCTCGCGACGGCTACTTCGACAACCATGTCGTCGTTCGGGTCGGGAAGCAGCGGCCGCCAGAGAAAGAAGACCTTCTGCCGAACTGCGACCGCGCAAACTTGATCGATCAGCGCCTGGACGTGATGTGCACGCTGGGCGCCGGTCAAGTGTCGAAGCAGCGCGGACTCGTACTCCGCAACGAGTGGGACGGAGACAGCGAGCTCAAACCGGTCGCTCCCGAGCGAAGCGAGGATCTCGAACGACGCTCCGAGCCGCGAACGCCACGCCGCAACAAGGACCGAGGTATCGAGTACGATCCGCACGCGATGATGGTATCACGGGTGATACCGATGAGCATGCGACGCCCGGCCTGGCCGCCTACTCCCCTTCGAACGCCCCCACATCCAAATCCCCATCATCGCTCCGTGTCTTCCCCTGCTGGTGCTTCACGTACTCGCTGTCCACCGGATATCCACTCGCCCCACTCGCGAGCGGCCCCGCCGCGCCAACACACGCCGACCCCGCCGCCAACGTGAAGTCCTGCGCCGCACCATCCGTAAACCCCGGCGTCGTCCCCGTCACGTTCCCCTGATCGTCAATCGACCCCGTCAGGTCGTCATGCGAATCCACCCAGCCGCTCGGAAGCCAATTGTCCGCGAGCACAATCGCACCCATCCCTGCCGAAATTGCGGCCGCGTTCCCGTCCGCCGTCACGCTGAAGATGTTGTTCCGCGCATCGACGCTCTCTTCCTCGCTCGAAAGCCGGAACAGCGTCGTGTTCCCGCCGCGCGTCGAGACAACGGTGTTGTTGTAGAAGTAGAGCGTCCCCTTGCGGAACATCGACTCGTCACTGCCGTCGCCGCCGTAATGTAAAATCTGGCTGTTTCCGGCCTCGTCGGGCTCGACGAGCACGTTGCCGTAGACGAACGTCTGGTGGTACCGCGGATCGTCGACGAGCTCCTCGTGGTCGCTCTCCACGAGATCGAGCTCGCGACTACCCGACTCGATCCAATTGTAGCGAATCACCGTGCCCGCCGAGCGGTCCTTGAGGTTGTTGCCGTCGCACCCGTCGCACGGCGGGCCGTAGTGGTTGAACTCGAAGGTGATTCCGCGCGCTTCGGTATAGCTGTTGTGCTCGTACTGGCTGCCGACGTTGCCGTTGTCGTAGACGTAATTGCCGCTCACCAACACTTCCGAGCTGCCGCTCGACGCGAAGATGCCGTTGCCGCAGCCGTGCACGGTATTGTTGCGCAGGGTGAGATACGAGCCGTCCTCGATGTACAGGCACGCCGCGTTCTCCGAGTACTCGGTGCTCGAGCCGCCGGCGTCGTCGAAGGAGATGCCGGGGCGCGCGCTCGTGATGTCGAGGCACTCGATGGTAACGTAGGCGGCTGGGCCGCCGGGCGCGTCGGCGCCGCCGAGCTTCACGATGCCGCGCTCCTCGTTCCAATACTCGAGCGCGGAGCGCGTCGTCGCGCCGTCGCCGCTGATGACAGGGAGCACGCCGTTCTCCGGAACGCCGAGCACGACGACGGGCTTGTTCGCGGTGCCCGTCGTGTTCACGACCCATTTGTCGCGGTACGGCTCGGCGCGATGGTGAATGCGCACGAGTGTACCGGCCGAGAGCGTCTCCCACGCGACGTCAGACGGGGTCTCGACGTCGAGCCCGGGTCCCACGTCGATCACGGTGTCGAAGTCCGAGTCTTTCCAGGCGGGCTCCTCGCAGCCGGTCGGGGCCGTGGCAGCACCCGCCGTCCCGGAGCCGCTCGTGCCGCCCTCGCCCGCCATGACTCCGCTGCCCGCAGCCGCGCCCGCGCCGCCGGTGCCGCGTCCCGCCCGCGCTCCGGTGCCGCTGCCACTCGCCGCCCCGGTGCCGCCGTCCGTGCCCGCGCCACCGCGTCCCGCTCCGCCCGCGGTGCCGCGCCCTGCCGTACCGCCCGCGCCCGCCGCGCCGCCCGCGCCGCCTGAACCGCGACCCGCCGCTGCTACGCTCGAGCCCGCCGCACCGGCTTTGCCGGCGCCGGCGCTCCCTCCGCTCGTGGCGCCGCTTCCGCCCGCGCCGTCCTCCGAGTCCGACCCGGAGCATGCAGGCACGCCGAGCGCGAGGGTCGCGCCCACGAACAGCCAACCGCGCATCGAGCCATTCTATCATGGCGCGCGTACGCTCCGAAGCCGCGCCCGGCCACTCGCCCATGTATCGCACCTTGCTCGGGATTCTCGCGGCGTTCGCCGTTGCGCTCACGGCCGTGGGGCTCACCTTCTCCGCGACGCGCGAAACGCGCGCGGACCTGCGCGTCGCGAACGGCACGGAGCCGAAGTCGCTCGACCCGCAGCTCATCACGGGCAACATCGAGTCGTACATCGCGGAGTCGCTGTTCGAAGGGCTCGCGCGCTACGACACACAGACGGTGAAGCCCGTGCCCGGCAGCGCCGAGTCGTGGGACATCTCGCCGGACGGCCTTCGCTACACGTTTCACATTCGAAAGAGCGCGCGCTGGAGCGACGGCCACCCGGTGACGGCGGGAGACTTCGTCTACGCGTGGAAGCGCGTGCTCGATCCGAACGTGGGTGCGGAGGTCGCGTACCAGCTTTTTCCCGTCATGATGGCCGAGGCGTACAACACGTTCGACGAGCACGCCGCGACGATCACCCAGAAGATCCTGCCGGCCCTCGTTTCTCTGCGCGAGCGCTCGCCGGGCGGCGTCGACGCGGCGGGCTGGCAACGCTTCCTCGGCGAAAACAAGGTCAATGACCCGCTGCGTCCGCTCGACGACCGGGCGCTCGACGAGCTCGTGACCCGCCGTGGAGGCGTCACGGCGGCGGAGCTCGACGCGTTCCGTGCCGGGCTCGAGCGAGGGCGCGCGTACCTGTCGTCGCATGCCGCGGAGGCGCGTGCGCACTTCGGCGTCGACCGCGGCGTCATGGCGCGCGACGACGCGACGCTCGAGGTCGAGCTCCGCGCCGAGACGCCGTATTTCTTACAGGTCATGGCGCATCACTCGAGCTTTCCGGTGCCGCGCTGGGCGCTCGAGAAGTACGGCGATCGCTGGTTTTTGCCGGCGACGCTGGTGTCGAACGGGCCGTTTCGCCTCGAGCGCTGGGTCGTGAACGATCACCTGCGCGTCGCGCGCAGCGACACGTATTGGGGCAAAAGCGAGGTGCGGCTCCGCAGCGTGGACTTCGTCCCGAGCGAGAGCCAGATGACGAATCTGAACCAGTACCTGACCGGCGCGCTCGATTGGATCCCGGACTACTTTCCGAAGCAGCTCGGCCCCGAGCTCCGGAAGCGCAAGGACTACTATGGCATCGCCGGCCTCTCCGTTTACTACTTCCGCATCAACAACACGCGTCCCCCGCTCGACGATCGGCGCGTGCGCAAGGCGCTGAATCTCGCCATCGATCGCAGCGTCATCACGGAGCACGTTCTTTCGCTGGGCCAGCTGCCTGCGACGACCCAGGTCCCGCCGGGTCTCGCCGGGTATGCGCCCGCGCGGAGCGGGATCCGCTACGACGTGACCGAGGCGCGCCGCCTGCTCGCCGAAGCCGGATTTCCGGGCGGCAAGGGCTTCCCGCACCTCGGCCTCTTGTACAACACGAACGAGGATCACAAGCGCGTCGCGGAGGTCGTCGCCGATCAGCTCCGGCGCGCGCTCGGCATCGATATCACGGCGTACAACCAGGAGTGGCAGTCGTTCCTCGATACCGTGCGCGGGCTCAACTACGACATCGCGCGCGCCGGCTGGATCGGGGACTACGCGGATCCGAACACGTTTCTCGGCAACTGGATGACGGGCAACCCCAACAATCAGACCGGCTACAGCTCCGAGCTTTACGATCGGCTCATCCGTTTCGCGAGCGATCTTCGACCGTTCGTCGCCGAGCCGGAGCCGACGCTCGCGCTGCTCAAGGAGCCCGACGCGATCCGCGCGCTGCTCGTGCCGGCTCGCACGGGCGCTGCGGTCGAGCAACGCGAAGCGCGCGAGAAGATCCGGATGCTGCTCTTCCGCGAAGCGGAGGCCATCCTCTGCAACGACGATTTCCCGGTGATTCCCGTCTACTTCTACGTGCACGCGGGTCTGATCCGCGACTACGTGAAGGGCTTTCGGCCGGAGATGATGGGCCCCGACGTGACGCTCGGCCTGCGCGATCTGTGGGTCGAAGGCCGGGGAGGTGCTCCCGAATGAGCGCGGGCGAAGCGTTGGCGATCGCGGCGGGCGTGACGGCGCTCGGCGGCGTGGCGTGGCTGCCTCCGCGCGCGACGCGCGTGTGCGGAGCGCTCTTCGGAGCTCTGGTGGCGTTCGCCGTCGCGCGCGCCGCGTGGGGCTTGCCGGCAGGTGCCGTGACGGCCGTCGCGCTCGCCGCGTTGCTCGGCCGCTATGGTCCGCCCACGGTGCTCCGGCGCCTGACGTTCCTCGTGCCGTCGCTGCTCTTGCTCGTGTTCGTGACGACGCTCCTCATGTACCACGCGCCGGGCAGCCCTTTTGCCGGCGAGAAGGTGGTCTCCGCGCAGGTGGAAGCCGCGCTGCGCGCTCACTTCGGCATCCCGAAGAGCGCGGTCGAGTTCTTCGGCATCTACCTCAGACGTCTCATCGTCGAGGGCTCGCTCGGCCCGTCGGTGAAGGTTCAGGGGCGCACGGTCGAGGCGCTGCTCGGACCCGCGCTGCCCGTCAGCATCACGCTCGGCTTGCTGGCGCTGATGCTGGCTTCGGCCGCTGGGCTCGTGCTCGGCGTGCACGCGGGGCTTCGGCCGAGCTCGTGGTCCGACTCGGCGAGCACGTTGCTCTCGGCGGTGGGGCTTTCACTGCCGTCGTTCGTGATCGGCTCGGTGCTGATGGTCGTGTTCTCGCTCGGGCTGCACTGGCTGCCGGTGGCGGGCTGGGGCGGATTTCGCGAGCTCGTCTTGCCGTCGGTCACGCTCGCGCTGCCGTACGCGGCGTACATCGCGCGCCTCGCGCGGAGCGGGACGATCGAGGTGATGAACGAGGACTTCATCCGAACGGCGCGCGCGAAGGGTCTACCCGAGTCGGCCGTCGTGCTGCGGCACGCGCTGAAGGGCGCCATTCTCCCGGTCGTGTCGTTCCTCGGGCCGGCGGCGGCGGGGATCATGACGGGCTCCTTCGTCGTCGAGACACTGTTCGGGATCCCCGGCATGGGGCAGTGGTTCGTGCGCGGCGCCATCAACCGCGACTACTCGGTCGTGCTCGGGACCGCGCTCGTGTACGCGACGCTCGTCACCGCTTTCAACCTGGCCGTCGACCTCGCCTATGCGTGGCTCGATCCGCGCATTCGGAGCCGCCCGTGACCGACGCCCGCAGTCGTCCGCGCGAGCCGAGCCCTCGTCCGAGCGCTCGGGCCTGGCGCCGGCTCAGCCAGAATCGGCTCGCGCGCGTCGCGCTCGGCGTCGTGGTCGTGATGACGCTCGCCTGCTGCTTCCTCCCGGCGCTGCTCCACCTCGACGCGACGACGACGCATCCCGCGTTTCGCCACCAGCCGCCGTCGGCGGCCCATTGGTTCGGCACCGACGGCCTCGGCCGCGACTACGCGTCGCGCGTGCTCGTCGGCGGGCAAACGTCGCTCGCCGTCGGTCTCGTGGCGACGCTCACCTGCGTGCTCATCGGCGTCCTCTACGGCGCCGTCGCGGGCTACTACGGCGGCCGCGTCGACGAGGTCATGATGCGCTTCGTCGATTTCATGTACGGCATTCCGTACATGTTCCTGGTCATCCTGATCATGCTCATGTTCTCGGAGAGCGCGCGCGGCAACCCGGTGCCCGTGTTCGTCGCGCTCGGCCTCGTCGAGTGGCTGACGATGGCGCGCGTCGTGCGCGGACAGGTGCTCTCCTTGCGCGAGCGCGAGTTCGTGCTGGCCGCGCGCCTGCTCGGCGCGAGCGATTGGCGCGTGATCGTGCGGCACATCGTGCCGAACGTGCTCGGTGTCGTGACGGTTTACGCGACGCTCACGGTACCGACGGTCATCATCCTCGAGTCGTTCCTCTCCTTCCTCGGCCTCGGGCTCAAGCTGTCTTGGGGGCAGCTCGTCTCCGAAGCGGTCGGCGTCGTGAACCCGATCGCCTTCTTCTGGTGGTTGCTCGCGTTTCCGAGCGGATTCTTGGCGCTCACGCTGCTCAGCCTGAACGTGCTCGGCGACGGGCTGCGCGACGCCGTCGACCCGCGGGGGCGCCGCTGATGTCGTCCGAGGCGCTGCTCGACGTCTCCGAGCTGACGACCGAGTTTCGCTCCGAGGAAGGCACGGTGCGCGCCGTCGACGGCGTCTCGTTCACGCTCGGCAAGGGCGAGATGCTCGGCATCGTCGGTGAGTCCGGCTCCGGCAAGAGCGCGACGAGCCTCAGCATCATGGGGCTATTGCCGCCGCGCGGTCGCGTCGTGAAAGGGAGCGTCACGCTCGCCGGCACCAACCTCGTCGCGCTCGCGGAAGCCGAGCGGCGGCACGTGCGCGGCCGCCGCATCGCCATGA
>DASUGE010000547.1:0-12472 GCA_036274215.1 Polyangiaceae bacterium
CGGCAGGGGCGCTTCCCCTCGTGGGCCTCACGGGTCGGGAGCTTGCCGAGGACGCCGTGGACGTGCAGCCCGGTCAGCTCGTCCTCGTCACGGGCGCAGTCGGCGGCGTGGGGCGCATCGCCGTTCACGCCGCGAAACGCCGTGGCGCGATCGTTTTCGCAGGTGTTCGGACGATTCAACGTGACGCCGCCAGGACACTCGGCGCCGAGCGCGTCGTCGCTCTCGATGACCCCGCGGACGTGGCTCGCCTTCCCGAGCTCGATGCCATCGCCGATACCATCGACGGCCAAGCGCTCGCGGGAGTGCTCGACAAAGTTCGGCCCGGAGGCATCGTCGGCAGCGTGGTGGGGGACTCGCCGCGCGCGAAGCAGCTGAAGTTGCGAGTGAACACTCTCTTGGCCCATCCCGATCCCGAGCGCCTTGCCGAGCTCGGTCGCGACGCAGCCGCCGGCAGCTTCAGGCTGCCGATCGATTGGAGCTTCCCACTCGCCGAAGCGCAGAACGCCCATCGCCTCGCCGAGGCGCACGGCGTCGGCAAGGTGATCCTCACGCCCTGACTTTTGTCTCTGCCCCACACCCCTCGAAAGGAACATCGATGCCCGACCCCTCCACCAAGAAGCGCGCTGCCAAAGACAAGCGCGAAGGCAAGTCCGCAAGCACGCAGGCCGGCGAATTCGTCCGCGAAGAGATCCATCACGTTCGCGAGGGGAAGCACGGTGCCCGCAACGCCAAGCAGGCCATCGCGATCGGTCTTTCGAAGGCTCGCCGCGCCGGCGTCGCACTGCCGCCGCCGGACGGTCCGCGCGCGACGCGCCGTCGAGCCCAGCACGACCTCGAAGCCTCGGCCCACGCCCCGTCACCCAAGCGTTCGCGCGCGACGCGGCATGCCCTCGAGCGCGAAGGGCACGAGGCAGCATCGCGGTCCGCGCTCGCAGGACAAGCCCGGCAAGCGGCCTCGCGTCGCGGGCCACGCGCGCGCTCGGCCGCCGCGCAGAAGGCCGCTCGAACCAAGGGCGCGTCAGGTCGCAGCCGTGCCGCCAAGAAAGCCGCCGCAACCCGCGCGCACTCCTCGTAACGGCAGCCAGATTCCCATGCCCTGGTTGACACCCGTCTTCCGGCTGGGGGGATTCCGAGTGCTCGCCGACGGCCGCGGCTCGTACTACGTGCGCTGGCGGCGGGCCGGTCGCATCCGTCGCCTATTTTAGGCGAGAAACCTGCGTGAAACAGCGCAAGCGCTCCGCGCGGCTCGCCCGCCACGCTGGGGCGCGCCGCCGCGCTTCAAGCACGCGACAGTTCGAAAAATGGCCCTTCAGGGCAGGACCGCCTGGCACGGGTCGTGCGAGTGCACGCTCGTAGGATGCAAACCTTCGAATGTGTTTGTGGGGCGAGAGTCTTTTTCGAAAATACGCGCTGCCTCTCGTGCTCCCGCGAGCTCGGTTTCGAGCTCGGGACGCGCAGCATGCTGGCGCTCGATGCGAGCGGAACGAGCATGTACGAGATCGGCCACAACATGTTTCGCAAGTGTAAAAATTACGCTGCCGAACAGGTGTGCAACTGGCTCGTTCCCACCACGAGCGAGCAGGAGCTTTGCGAAGCGTGTCGGCTCAACAACGTGGTTCCGGATCTCTCCGTCCCGGAAAATCACGCGCGCTGGGGCGAGATGGAGCGCGCGAAGCGGCGGCTCGTCTACACTCTCTCGGTGCTCGGCTTGCCGCTCGCCTCGAAGAGCGAAGACCCGGAGCACGGCCTCGCCTTCGACATCAAGGCCGACACGCCCGGCGAGCGCGTGCTCACGGGTCATGCGGACGGTCTCATCACCTTGAATCTGGCGGAAGCCGACGCCTCCGTGCGCGAGCGCGTGCGAGCCGATCTCCACGAGCGCTATCGCACCCTGTTGGGCCACTTTCGGCACGAGAGCGGGCACTACTTCTGGGAGCGCTTGATTCGCGATCGGAGCCGCAGCGACGAGTTTCGCGAGGTGTTCGGCGACGAAACACGCGACTATCGTGAGTCCCTCGCCGCTCACTACGCGAGCTTCACGGCGGCGCGGAACGACGACTACATCAGCGCCTACGCGAGCGCCCACCCGTGGGAAGATTGGGCCGAGACTTTCGCCCACTACCTGCACATGATCGATACGCTCGAAACGGCGCAGTGCTTCGGTCTCGTGCCGCAAATCGCCGCCCGCTCACGCGTGCCCGAGGTCTCCGATTTCGGGCTGCTCTTCGACGAGTGGACGGAGCTCAGCGTCGCGCTCAACGCGCTCAATCGCAGCATGGGTCTCCCCGACGCGTACCCGTTCGCGATCTCGGCGCGGGTGCGCGAAAAGCTCGAGTTCGTCCATCATGTCGTGCGGGACGAGCGAGCGCGGCCGCCCGTGCCTGCCTCGCGGACGAGGAACGACGTCCCCTCACGGGGGCCGCTTGCCGCCGAGTATGCGGCCGAGACCGGCTAAGCCGTCAGCTCGCTCGTCACTCGGGCGGCTCGTAAACGACGCGGACGATCTCGAGCTCTTCCTCGCCGTGCGGCGCGCGGACGGTGGCCACGTCACCGCGTCGCTTGCCGAGCAGCGCCCGCGCGAGGGGCGCGACGAAGGCGATGCGTCCCTCGCTCGCATTCGCTTCGTCGACTCCCACGATCGAAAATGTTCGCTCCGGACCCGCTTCCGCGCGCACCGTCACGAGCGCGCCGAATCGCGCCTCCGAGGGAGCGGGGTAGGGCGGCGTCACGAGCTCGGTCGCAGCGAGGCGCTCCTCGAGCTCGGCGAGCCGCTCGAGGAGCGCCGCGTCGGGCGCCGCATCGGGGCGTGGGTCGCGCCGTGTCTGCTCGGCGCGCAGGGCCGTGAGCTCGGCGCGCAGGAGCGCGAGCCCTCGGGGGGTCACGTAGTTCGGCTGTCCCGCCGGCAGCGGCGCGCGCCGCGGCACAATGGGAGCCCCGCCCGCGTCGTCGTCCTTGGTGAACGCCTTGCTCACGCGGCGTCGACGTTAGCGCCATGTGCGGTTCATGGCGAATAGCCGAGTGCTCGCGCTCGCTCTTCGGCCGTGCCGAGCGGCTCGGTTTTCTGGAGCACGACGGGCAGCTCCTTGGATTTGGCGGCATTGATCGCGAGCCAGCTCTCGAGCTCCTGCGGCAAGAGACCCTCTTCGTAGATGGCCTCGACCGGGCACTCCGGGACGCACGCGCCGCAGTCGATGCAGAGCACGGGATCGATGTAGAGCATCTCCGCGTCTCCCCGGAAGCAATCGACGGGGCAAACTGCCACGCAGTCCGTGTAGCGGCAGCGGCGGCAGTTCTCCGTGACGACGAACGTCATTGGAGGGCTTCGACGACCGCGCCCGAGCTCCCGACGTGGGCTTTGGGCGGGCCGCCGGCGCCGAGATCCTCGAGGCGCGACAGGTTGCCGATCGTGAAGCCGTCGGCGTCCGTCGTGACGAGCCCTTCGCGCTCCCAGCGAGCGAGCACCCGAAGTGCCGTCTCGAACGACGTCGAAACCATGTCGGCGAGCTCCTGACGGGACAGCGACACGCCGACGCGCAACGTTCCGTCCTCGAGCTCGTCTCCGAATTGCGTGTAGAGCTTCACGAGCAGGATCGCGAGTCGTGCCTCCACCGCGCCCGCGCTCAGCACGTCGATCTTGTCGTGCAGCGCGGTGAATTTCTCGCCGAAGCCGCGAAACAGGTTGAGCGCGAGCTCCGGATCCCGATGGGCTGCGTCGAGCACGAGCGCGCGCGGAATCGAGAGCACGCTGACGCTCTGCGTGGCTGCAATCGCCGTGTTTTGGTAAGGCACACCGTTGACGAGCACGAGCTCGCCGAGGATCGCCCGCGCGCCGAACAGCCAGCAGAGCGACGTTCGCCCCCGCGGGGCGGGCCGTGTCAGCTTGACGAGCCCGCTCTTGACGATCAAAAGCGCTTCCGGGAAATCGCCGACGCGCCAGAGGGTCGCGCCGCGGCTGTACGTGTCGATCGGCGATGCGTCCGCGAGCTGCCGAGTGACGGTGGCGGCAACTCCGCTGAACAGCGACGTGTGTTCCAAGAATTCGTGGTTCGCCATGGAGTCTGAGGCGGACGCGAAGCGTCTTCGCGCACGTCCGCGCAACGGCTAGTCTAGGCGGACGGCCGCGCCGCGCCACGAAGCGCCATGATGGACGTCATGTGCCGTGACGTTCCGCTTGCGTCCAGACACAAAAGCGAGATGGCCATGAGGCCCGTCGGGACCTCATGGCCATTCGCGGCCCAGATGCGCTGCCCGGGCTTACTGACTGACGAAGGTCGTCACGCTCATCGCGGGCAGGGCTGCCGCGAGCGAGCCTCCGGTGACGGCGACAGCAGTCCCCGCCTTCCAGTTCGCGTCAGCGTTGGTGACGTAGGGAACCATCATGGCCGGCGCCGTTCCACCGGAGATGGCGATGGGCACGTTCGCGGCCGCGTTGGTCTCGTTGATGGCCACGACGACGAGCTCGCCAGCGTCACCCTTGTAGGCCGAAATCAGGACCTTGTCCGGCGAGGGTCCAGCGACCCGGACCGCGTGGAACTTGTCGGGGCGGATGTACCGGCTGAAGTTGCCCATCGTGAAGTAACGCTTGGCCGGGGTGGCGCTGTCGGAGTCACTCATGAGCAGCGCCAGGCCTTCGTTGTCGCCGTTGTAGTAGTCCTTGTACCACCACCAGAGCCAGGCCGACGCCTCGCCGAAGGTCAGCGCCGAGTGGATCCAGCGGGCGACGGCGAGACCGTTGGCGATGTCCTTCGAAGGTCCCTGCTCCGGCCAGTGGAGCACGCCAGACATCTCCGTCTCCCAGACTTCCTTGTCACGAACGCCACCCGTGACGTCGGCAGGCCACTGGTACGCGATCTGCGATTCGTACTCGTGCACGCCCATGATGTCGAAGGCGCTCCACGCGTCCGGGTCCTTGGCCAACCAGTGACCGTAGTTGTAGCCGTCGCCGTCCGCGCATTTGCAGTTTGCCGCAACGGCAGGATCGATCGTGTTCGAGAAGCACCCGCAGCCCAGGGGGTCGGAGCTATTGTAGCCGCCCCCCGGTGCGCCCGAGACGCCCTTGCTCGTGGGCGAGAGATTGCTCCACACGTGGATCCACAAGGATGCCTCGGGAGTGATCATCTTCACGCCGGGCGCGTCGGACTTGAAGATCGGCCCGGCCACCTTGGCGAATGCCGCGAGCTCCTTGCCCGTGTAGACCATCGACGGGTACGACGTCGTCAGCGGTGGATTGCACGGCCTTCCCTGACCTGAATCACACGATGCAAAGTCGGTCTCGTTCCCGATCGACATCGCGTAGAGGCCGTTGTCTTTCGCGTATTTGGCGATCTGCTTCGCCCAGTCGTCGTAGTAGTCCGGCTTCAGATGGCCGCCGCCGTTGACGTTGTTGTTGTCCTTCCACGATGCGGGGGCACTCCAGCACGAGCCGATGACTCGGGCGCCCATGCCCTTCACGCTGTCCCAGCCGCTGGCGACATCGCGATGCCCGCCGGTCTCGTTCATGCCGATGCGCAGGATGGACAGACCAAGCGCGTCGGTGCCCTCGAGAGTGTAAAGCTTGCTCCACGGAAGCGCCTTGCCATCCGTAATGGTTCCGTTGAGACCGAAGCCACGGATGATCTGGCGCACCTGATCGAGCTGCACGGTGAGCGTGGTGGGGTCGCCGCCTCCGCCGCCCGCGCCACCCATAGGACCTGTGCCGCCCCCAGGACCGGTGCCACCCGCAGGACCCGTGCCGCCCGCAGGACCGGTGCCACCCGCAGGACCCGTGCCGCCCGCGCCGGTTGCGCCCGCGCTGCCGCCCATCGAACCGGTGCCGCCGGCAGGGCCCGTTGCGCCCGCGCCGCTGCTGCCGCTCACGCCCGCGCTGCCGCCCGTGGGACTCGCCGTGCCCGCGCTGCCGCCCGTCGTGGCTGTGCCCGCACTGCCGGAGGTAGTGCCGCTGCTGCCGCCGTTCATCGGCGAGCTGCCGCCGCCGGGTGAGCCGGCGTTGTTCTTCTTGCCGTCGTCGTCACCCGCGTTGGTTCCGCAGGCGGCGGCGATCAGCAAAATCCCAGAGCCAGTAAGTGCGAGACGTCCGAGCTTCATAGTCATGGCAATTCCCGAAAGTGGTCTAGCTTGATCTCCACGCGCGAACCAGCGGAACCGCCGCCCCGTCCCGCACTTTTTCGCAAGCGGGTCCTCGCGACCCCGACGCCGCCTGATTCCATGCGCGTCCGCTACTAGACCGCTACTAGACACTCGCCATGGGGCGTGCGCGCTTCGTTAAAGCGGAGCCACGACGCCGTGCGTTGTGCGCGGCGTGCCCCAATACAATGGCCGTGGCGGGTCCGCACTGCTACGGGAACCTGATACCTCTCAAAACCTGCGACCCATTGTGAGAATACTCTGATCTGCTCGAAAAATGACGGCGGTGCGCGACTCTTCGGGGAATTTTTCCGCCGGGCTCGGTTCAGGAGATCGAGCTAGATTGCGTTGGGAATTGTCATGACTATGAAGCCAGCACATCTTTCGATAACGGGATTCGGACTTGCTCTCGTCTTTGCCGCATGCGGCGGCACCGATGATCCGAGCGGCACCGGCGGAGGCAACAGCTCGGGCACCTCGGGCACCTCGGGCACCTCGGGTAGCGCCGGCACGGGCGCGAACGGCGGCACGGGTGGATCCACGGGCGGCGGTTCCGGTACCTCGGCGACGGGTGGCAGCTCCGGCGCCGGCGTGATGGGCGGCAGCGCTGGCGTGAGCGGAAGCAGCGGTGCTGGCGGCACGGGCCCCGCCGGTGGAACCGGGCCGATGGGTGGCAGCGCGGGGGCAACGGGCGCGGCCGGCATGACTGGCGGAGCCGGCATGACGGGTGCGGCCGGGATGGCCGGCAGCGGCGCGGCGGGCATGGCGGGCAGCGGTGGCGGTACGCCGGTGGATCTCCCGCCGCTCGTGACCTCCGCGTCGGGCGCCTACTGGAAAACGGACGCCATGCCGATGGAATCGACGGCGGCCGCGACCGTCACCGTCAACGACACGATGATGCTTCAGAAGTGGGAGGGCTTCGGCGGCGCGTTCAACGAGCTCGGCTGGAAGTTCCTCACGTCGAAGGAGATGCAGGACGCGGCCGTCAAGCTGCTCTTCAGCGCGCAAGACGGCGCGAACTTCCTGTGGGGCCGCATCCCGATGGGCGCGAGCGACTACGCGACGAGCCGCTACACCTGTGACGACAAGGGCGACGCGTCCGCCGATCCGACGGCGATGAGCGGCGACTCCAATCGTCCGGCGGCCGACACGGCGATGGCCAATTTCAGCCTCACCCGTGACGGCATGCTGCTCATCCCGTACATCAAGGCAGCCCAGGCGGTGAAGCCGGACATTAAGTTCTGGGCGAGCCCCTGGACGCCTCCCGTGTGGATGAAGACCGGATACGCGACGGGCGACGGCGCCGGCGGCACCGTCAAGCGGCCCTCGTATTTCGACGGCGGCACCGTGAAGAACGACGCGACGAACCTCGATGCGTACGTTCAATATTACAAGAAGTTCGTCCAGGGTTACAAAGACCAGGGCATCAACATCGAGATGGTCTCGCCGCAGAACGAGCCGGGATACGAGCAGAACTACCCCTCGGCGCTCTGGGACAAGGCCACCTACGTGGCGTGGGTCAACAAGCTCGGCCCGGCCATGAAGGACATGGGCGTCAAGCTGATGCTCGGCACGCTCTCCAACGCGGGCGACAACAATCGCACTGACCTCGACATCTCGGCGGCCGTGCTCGCGGACGGCACCGCGAAGGGTCTGGTGTCGGTCGTCGGCGTGCAGTGGGGCGTGCTCGACAAGGTGAACGGCGGGCAATCGTTCAACGGCCTGCCCATCTGGGCGACCGAGCACAAGTGCGGCAACTACCCCTGGATGTCCGGCTACAATAACTCCAAGGCGCCGAACGACCAAGCGTACGGCGAGGAGAGCTGGGGCTACATCAAGGACGCGATCACCAAGGGCAAGGTCACGTCGTACAGCGCCTGGAACATGGTGCTCGACGCGTCGGGCCTCGGCATCGACACCTCGCGCGACTGGAAGCAGGACGCGCTGCTCGTGGCGGGCAACGGCATGGTCACGCCCACGCCGGCCTACTACGTGTTCCGCCACTTCTCGCAGTACGTGCAGCCGGGCGCCAACGTCGTCGGTACGAGCGGCGGCGAAGCGGTCGGCTTCAAGAACCCCGACGGCAGCATCGTCGCCGTTATGTTCAACAGCGGCGCCGCGAACCCGGCCTACGTCGTCAAGCTCGGCGGCAAGACCGTCAGCTTCAACATGCCGAGCAAGGGCTGGGCGACCGTGATGGTCAAGCCGTAAGCCCGACTCGCTACACGAGGTAGCGCGCGAATCGAGCGCCCCGTCCGGCTGGATTGGGCGCTCGATTCCGTTAATGGGGTGGGGCGAACGCCTCCGTTAATGGGGACAAGCGCCGAAACTTGGCAGACACGGCGAGCGTAGCCCCGAGTGACGGACGCTCATGCTCGCACGTCGGACTTTTGCCGTCGGTTTGGGCCTAGCGCTGCTCGGGGCGTGCGGGCCCATCGCACGTCCAGACGGCGGCAAAGGGCTGTTGCCCGTGGGGGCGATGGCGCCCGAGGTCGTGGGAAAGCGCCCCGACGGCAGCGTCGCACGTCTCTCGGCTCTGCGCGGTCACCAGGCCGTCGTCTACTTCTACCCGGCCGACGAGACTCCGGGCTGCACGAAGGAGGCCTGTGCCTTCCGCGACGCGTTCAAAGAGTATGAGGCGCTGGGCGTCACGATCTTCGGCGTGTCGCGCGACTCCGCGGAGAGCCACGACGAGTTTCAAACGAAGCACGCGTTACCGTTTCCGCTCGTGGCCGACGAGAACGGCGCGCTCTCGCGTGCGTACGGCGTGTCGAGCACGTTCGGGCTCGACTCACGCGTGACGTTCCTGGTCGGCGTCGACGGTCGGATTGCGCACGTGTGGCCCGACGTCGATCCCGGCGTGCACGCCAAAGAAGTGATTGCCGCGGCGCGAGCCGGCGCGGCGCGCACGAGCACGAACTAGAACGTGAAGCCGGCGCGCAAACCGCCGCCTTCGCGTGTCACCATCGGCGCGAAGAGGAACCGGGAGCCGTTCGACGCCGTCGTCGAGCGCGGAACGACGGCCGCGCGCTTGGGAGTCACTTCCGCGCTCGGGCTTGCCGTGAACAGCAGCACGGCGCCCAGCATGCCGACGCCGAGGCCCGCTGCCCCGACGACGTAGGCGGGAATGAGCCAATCCGGCGAGCTGTAGTCGTACGACGGGTCGTCGGGGTGAAGCCTCTCTTGGCGTTTGGCGGTCGCATCGACGTACCAGGTCGCGACTCCCGCGGTGAACGCCAGCCCGCCAACGATGATGAGGCTGAAGGCCGTGACGCGCTGACCGGAGCTTGGCGGACTCACGACCACGTCGCTGCTCTGTGAAATGGTGACATGCAGCGGCGTCGTCTTGCCATGCAGCGAGTAGTGGACGGTGTAGTTGCCGGGTGCGAGCGTCAGCGAGCAACCCCTCGGACAGACGCCGCCATTCGGGGCGATTCCCGGGCCTTCGACGCGCATGCCGCCGTCGGCGTCGAGGCTACGAAACGTGACCGAAGCGCCTGCGGGGGCAGTCGCCACGGGCGCTGGTGTCGGCGCAGCGGCGGGAGCAGCACTCGGTGTGCTTGCCGGTGCGGCGGGCGCGGCAGGTGGAGGCTCGGCTACCGGCGAAGCGCTCGACGGCGGCGCCGCGTTCTCTGCTCGTGCCGCCGCGCACACGGTCAGTGACGCGACAAACCCGAGTGATCGCCAAACCACCAAAGCCCGCACGTCACTATTTCTATCAGCTCTTCCTCACGGCGTCCCTGATAGCATGGATCATCACGCCCTTTATCCGTCACCCGCACGGGATCACCACCGTTGACGCGGAGTACTTCCGCCCCGGGTTCGCCTCGGTCCATATCATCGAGCGCGGGGGCCGCGCCGGTATCGTCGATACGGGCGCGAACGCGTCGGTGCCGCTCGTCGAGCGTGCCCTCGCCGAGCTAGGCCTGACGCCGCACGCCGTCGATTGGCTGTTTCTGACGCACGTTCACCTCGATCATGCGGGAGGGACGGGCGCGCTTGTCGAGCGGCTTCCGCGGGCGCGTGTGCTCGTGCACCCGCGGGGCGCGCCGCACGTCGTCGATCCGACTCGCCTCGAAGCGGCGACCATCGCGGTCTACGGCCAGCAGGCGTTCGAGCACCTCTACGGCAAGCTGCTTCCGGTCGCGGTCGAGCGCGTGCAAGAGACGCCCGACGGGGAGCGAGTCACGCTCGGGTCGAGCGAGCTTCGGATCTTTCACACGCCGGGACACGCGCTGCATCACCAGGTGCTGTTCGACCCCGACGCGCGAGCGGTCTTCTCCGGCGACACCTTCGGCGTCTCGTATCGCGAGCTCGACCGCGCGGCAGGAGCCTTCGTCATGCCCACGACGACGCCTACGCAGTTCGATCCCGCGCAGCTTCGCGAGTCGGTGCGGCGCATCGTCGAGCTCGCGCCAGAATCGGTGTACCTGACGCATTTCGGACGCGTGACGGGCGTGCCGCGTCTGGGGGCGGCGCTCGGCGAGCAGATCGACCGCTTCGTCGAGCTCGCCCGCGAGCACGCGCATGCCGCCGATCGCCACCAGCGGATCCGCGTCGCGATGCGCGACTACGTCGTTACCCGCGCCGAGGCGCACGGCATCGCAGACACCCTCGCGACGGTCGAGTCCGTGCTCGGCGCCGATCTGGAGCTCAATACGCAGGGGCTCGTCGCCTGGCTCGCGCGCACCGAGAAAGCACGCCGCTAGAACGGCAACGGCGCGACTCCGAGCAAGCGACTGCCCGCCCGCACGCGGAGCGCTTCGTCGCCGGGCTCGAGCGACGTCCCGGCTCCGTGCTCCTGCTCGCCCACGCCGACACCGCCCGTGACGATGTAGAGCGCCATGCGCGGCGGCGCTCGCCACTCCCGCGCTTCGACGACGTCGACGTGATACGCCCCCGTGCGCGCGGTCTCGTTCAACACCGTCATGGCGAGCCCTCCGAAGGTCCTGCTCGGGGTCGTTCGAAGCGCCCACGCGCGATGGCGCCGAATCTCGACGCTCGGCACCGCGCGTCCCCGAAACACCTCGGGCTTGCTCAAGCGCAGGCGTAGCGCCTCGACCTGTGCGCGTGCTTCGTTCGCGTGCGGAGCCGCGAGCACGTGCTTGGCGATGGCGGCCGCCATCGACTCGAGCAGCTGCCACTTGCCACGCTGAGCGATGAACTCGAGCTGCTCCAGTGTTTCGCCGTAGTTGACCGACTGCGCGAGATCACCCGCCGCGGCGGGGCCGAGCGGTAGGTTCATCGCGAGCTCGACCTCGAGAGTTTGCGGCTCGCGTTGCTCCCAATCGAAGATGCCGAGGACGCACGGAAAGGCGAGCTTCGACAGCACGATCCAGTCGTCCGATTCGGTCAGCGGCCGCGGAGCGTCGGGGAAATCGCCCGTCACCACGCGCCCCTCAGGCTTCTTCACCGGCGACGACGCGAATCGAGCCGTGGCTCGCGTCCGGGCGCTGCCCCTCGATGCACGCGAGCACGACGCTCGCCACCTCGCCCGGATCGAGCGCGCGCTGCGGCGTGGAGTCTCCGAACAGCGCTCGGGACAACGGTGTCGCCACGGTGCCGGGCATCACGTTGTACGCTCGGATGCCGTGCTCACGTCCCTCCGTGGCGGCCGAACGGGCCAGGCTCTCGAGCGCGGCTTTGGTCGCGCCGTAGCTCAAGAAGCCGGGCAGGGGATCGACGGCCGCCATCGACGACACGTTGACGATCACGCCGCCGTGCTGGCGAACGAAGACGGGCCACGCGCGCACGAGCAGCGCGGCGTGGCCGAAGCAGTTGGTCGCCATCTCGCTCTCGAGGAGCTCGGGCGTTACCTCTGCGATCGGCACCTGCCGTGCCGTGCCCGCATTGTTGACGAGCACGTCGAGCCCACCCCACGCTTCGAGCGCGGTTTCGACGACGCGCGACGCGAGCGACCTGTCACGCAAATCTCCCGCGACCACGCGCACGTCGCCGAGGCGGCCGATGCGGGCGGCCACGGCTTCGAGCAGGTCCCGCCGCCGCGCCGTGAGCACGAGGCGGAAGCCCTGCGCGCCGAGCAACAGCGCGACGGCCTCGCCGATTCCGCTACTTGCGCCCGTGATCACGGCGCAGCGTGACCCGGCGCGCGAGGGCGAGGACGGGTTGCCGGTTCTGTTCAATGTGCGCGAGCGTAACGACCGCTACGGGCTCCGTCAATCGGCCGACTGGGCGCGGCGCCAAAAGGGCGCTAACAAACTATGACGATGGCCGAGCGATCGCCCGCGGCACTTCGCCTCTTCGTCGGCAAGGACGTGCACAAGTTCTCGTGCGCGCACATGACGGTGTTCCCGGACGGCACGAAGGAGCGCCTTCACGGGCACAACTT